>NZ_ATHI01000030.1 GCF_000422245.1 Alkalidesulfovibrio alkalitolerans DSM 16529 | reverse complement strand
CCTTGAGGGCATCCAGCAGGCCATCATCTCCAAGTACAAGATCCGCGCCAACCTGGGTGCGCTCCAGAACCGCCTGGAGAACACCATCACCAACCTCCAGATCCAGGCCGAGAACCTGCAGGCTTCCGAGTCGCGCATCTCCGACGTGGACGTGGCCCTGGAGATGACCGAGTTCGTGCGCCAGCAGATCCTTTCGCAGGCCGCCGTGGCCATGCTTTCGCAGGCCAACAGCCTGCCGAGGATGGCCATGCAGCTCCTGGGCGGCTAGTAGCCCTCAATCCGCATTCAGCCTTCAACACGGGCCCGTCCGCGAAAGCGGGCGGGCTTTTTTCTTTTTTTTCTCGACCCCCTAAAGGGAATCTCCAGTCAGCCGATAGGGCAGGCAACGGTGACTCACACGTGAAACTTTGCCACCGGCAGGGACGCCGGGGCCAACAATCCAAGGAGGAAACACTATGTCGCTCGTTATCAACCACAACCTGATGGCCATGAACGCGGCCCGCAACCTGACCACGGCCTACAGCAACCTGGGCACGTCGGTGAACCGGCTGTCTTCGGGCCTGCGCATCAACAGCGCGGCCGACGACGCCGCGGGGCTGGCGATTCGCGAACTCATGCGCGCGGACATTGCGTCTATTAACCAGGGCGTGCGCAACGCCATGGACGCGATCTCCATGATCCAGACCGCGGACGGCGCGCTGGGCGTCATCGACGAGAAGCTGATCCGCATGAAGGAACTCGCCGAGCAGGCCGCCACCGGCACCTACAACTCGGACCAGCGTCTCATCATCGACTCCGAATACCAGGCCATGGCTTCGGAAATCACCCGAATCGCCAATGCCACGGACTTCAACGGCATCTACCTGCTGAACGGCAACCTGAGCGCCGAGACCCACAACGGCGAGGGTCTGAACCCCACCGGCAAGCTCAAGGTCCACTTCGGCGCGGGCAACGATTCGGCCGAGGACTACTACTACATCCAGATCGGCAACTCCACGGCCTCGGCGCTCGGCGTCGGCATCGGCGCCGGTGCAGGCGCGCAGGCCAAGTCGGTCTCCACCCAGGCCCTTGCGCAGCGCGCCCTTGAGGGCATCCAGCAGGCCATCATCTCCAAGGACAAGATCCGCGCCAACCTGGGTGCGCTGCAGAACCGCCTGGAGAACACCATCACCAACCTCCAGATCCAGGCCGAAAACCTGCAGGCTTCCGAGTCGCGCATCTCCGACGTGGACGTTGCTCTGGAGATGACGGAGTTCGTGCGCCAGCAGA
Source organism: Alkalidesulfovibrio alkalitolerans DSM 16529 (assembly GCF_000422245.1). Classification (NCBI taxonomy): domain Bacteria; kingdom Pseudomonadati; phylum Thermodesulfobacteriota; class Desulfovibrionia; order Desulfovibrionales; family Desulfovibrionaceae; genus Alkalidesulfovibrio; species Alkalidesulfovibrio alkalitolerans. The sequence continues at coordinate 171,913 of NZ_ATHI01000030.1, read as the reverse complement.
TCCTCTCCCAGGCCGCCGTGGCCATGCTCTCGCAGGCCAACAGCCTGCCGAGGATGGCCATGCAGCTCCTGGGCGGCTAAAGTCGACCCCGTATAACGCCGAACAGACAATAAGGCCGGGCTCCGTCTCGGAGCCCGGCCCTCCCCGGCGACGGGGCGACTGGCATCGTCCTTGCTAACCTTCCGGCGGGAAACTCTCCTCCCGGAAAAAATTACCGGACGGTTCGGCGCATGATAAACGGCAATCTCGCATCCGGCGGCATCTCCTTCACCGGCCTTGGCTCGGGCACGGATTTCGACTCGATCATCGAAAAGCTCATCGAGGTCGAATCACTCAAGAAAAAGCGGCTCGAAATCTGGAAATCCTCTTGGGAAAAGAAGATCGAGGGCTTCCAGGAACTGAACACCAAGCTGCTCTCGCTCAAGACCTCGTTGCAGGCCATGGATCGCCCAGGCGAGTTCCTGGTCAAGAACACGAGTTCCACCGACTCAGCCGCGCTCACGGCCACGGCCACGGCCGACGCCGAGGAAGGCTCCTACGTCTTCAGCATCAACCAACTCGCCCAGAATCAGATCCTGACCTTCAACACGCCCGCGACATCGCTCAATACCGTAGTCAACAACTCGGGCACAACGCAGACCTTCACCTACACCTACGCGGGCACGGACCACACCGTGAACGTGCCGAACGGCACGACGCTTGGCACCTTGATCAACATTATCAACGCGGACGGCGGCAACCTGGGCGTACGCGCGAGCGCCATCAAGGTTTCCGAGGGCGAATATCGCATGCAACTGCGCGGCCTGGACACGGGTGCCGCAAAAACCCTGACCATCGCAGGCTCGACCACCCTGTCCGGTTATCAAAGCGGAGACGTCACCGTCTCGCAATCCGCCCAGGACGCCCAGTTCCGCTTGAACAACTTCCCGAGCAACGCCTGGCTGACTCGGGCCACCAACTCCATCGACGACGTGGTGCCCGGCCTGACGGTGCTTTTCAAATCGACCTCCGCCAACGTCACGGTCAACGTGGAGACGGACATCGAAGGCATCAAGGAGCAAGTCCGGACCTTCGTGAACCAGATCAACGAGGTACGCTCCTTCCTGAAGGAGCTGACCAAAATCGACTCCATGACCAACAAGGGAAGCCTGCTTTCGGGCAACTACGGCGTGGCCATGATCTCCCAGAATCTGAAAAACATCACTGCCTCCAAGGGGCTCGGCTTCGAGTATTTCAACAGCGCCACAGGCACGGGCGACATGTACACCACGCTCTCACAGCTCGGCATCCTCACGGACGCCGACGCGGGCTCGGTGAACTCGGGACTTTTGATCCTCAACGAGGATCGGCTCGACGAGGTGCTGAAGACCAACCTCGACGACGTGGTGAGCCTGTTCTCCGCCCACTACGAGGGCTCGGCCACGGTCACCCAGCCCAGCGACAATCCGGCCGCCTTCACCTACTACAACAGCATCCAGGGGACCACCAAGGGCGGTACCTACGCCGTGTCCTACTCCATCTCCGGCGGCGTGGTCACGGGCGCGACCATCGGCGGCTACCCGGCCAGATTCGACTCGGAGACCGGGCAGATCACGGCCACCACCGGGCCGGCCACGGGTCTCGCCATCCAGTTGAACACTTTCGACAACGGCACATATTCTGGCAGCGTTTCGCTCAAGGTCGGCAAGGTCACGGAACTCATCAACGAGTTGAACCGCCTCACGGACACCCGCGAGGGCACGCTGAACATCCTTGAGGACAATTACCGAGACATCATCGAGAATATCCAAAAAAAGATCGAATTCGAGGAGCGCCGCCTGAAGAACAACGAACGCAACCTGCGCGATCGTTTCGCTCGGCTCGAAGCCACCCTTTCCAACTACAACGGGATCCAGGGTATGCTGCAGAACCAGATCAAGCAGCTCCCCTCGGGATCGGAGTAAGGCATGCACAAAGCCACGCGCGCCTACATCGCCACGCAGGTGGGCACGACCAGTCAGGCCGACCTGCTCATCCTGCTCTACGACGGCGCGATGAAGTATCTCTCGCAGGCCAAGGAGCGCATTCAGGCCCGCGACTTCAAGGGCAAGGGCCAGCTTCTGGCCAAGGCCTCGGACGTCATCAACGAGTTGCAATCGAGCCTGAACAAGGAAAAGGGCGGCGAGATCGCCGAAAATCTTTCACGACTCTATTTCTACTGCAATTCCCGCCTGCTCATGGCCAACCTGAAGATGGACACCGAGGCCATCGACCAGGTCATCAACATTCTCAAGGGACTGCGCTCCGCATATGCGGAGATCAAGGGAGCAGCCGAGACGGCCGTGCCGGACGAGCAGGCCAAGGCCCCGGCCAAGCCGCTCAGCCTCGCGGCTGCGGCCACGGCGATGAAGATGCAGCCCAAGGCGGGTGCGGTCCAGCCCGAGAGCCAGGCCGCGACGACCGGAGAAGCGCGGGCGCAGTCCGAATCGGAAGCGACGATGCAGCCGACCGCATTCAGCGACGCGGCAAACGGAGCGGAGAAGCGGCCCGCGCCCGAAAGCGCCCCGAAGCCCGCGACCGAAGCGTCTCCGCAGCCGCCGCGCCCCGTGACCTTGCAGGTCCGCCGCGCCGCCATGGCCTACGGCAACTCGCAGAGCAGGTGATCCCCAGGCAGGCCCCTTGCTGCGCCGCGCTCCCACGGCTATGCTGCGCCATGCCTCGCATCGTCCATACTCCGGGCCACACGTCGGCGTTCTCCTTCTATAGCCGCGAGGTGCTACGCTACCGGCTCGGACCGGATACACCGCTTTCGCCGGAGCCGCCTCACGCGCGCGTCGAGACGCTCTGCGCGCGCATTCGAAAGGCCATGGCCCGCCAAGAGAAGTCCGCGGTACTCCTGTTCGGCTTGGCCTCGGGCGCGCTGGCCCGCGCCCTGGCGGCAAGCCTGCCGTCTTCCGTGCGCCTCGTGGTCAGCGAGCCCGACCCCGGCACGGCCCGAGCGGGCCTCGCCTCGGGGCGGCTGGAGTGGTGGCGCGGTGACCCAAGCCGCGATCTGCTCGCCGATTCCTCGCCCTGGGCGCACAAGCTCCTGTGGCTTTCGGAAGGGCTCACGCCCGAGACCACCTTCGACCTCGTGAATCCCGAACTTTCTCCCGAGCAACGCGGAGCGGCCACGCGGCTGCGCGATGTCTTCCATCTCGGCCGCACGGTCGAATTCGACGGCCCTCCCACCATTGCCCTCCCCGCCCTCACGCTCGCGGCCATCCTGCATCCGGACGAGCCAAGCCTTGCGGACTTCTTCGCCTGCGCGCCCAAATACGTGCGCCGCTTCGTGGCCGTGTGGGATGGCCACATCCCCGACGACCTGCCGCTCGACGCACGGCGCACGGATATCGTGCGCCCCCTGGACGGCGATTTCGCGGCCCAGCGAAACGTCATGCTCGATGCCTGCGACGACGGCTGGGTCCTCGTCCTGGACGCGGACGAACGGCTGCCGGAGGCACTGTGGCAAGCCCTGCCCGACCTTGCGGCGCAGGCGGACGAGAGGGGCGTCTCGGCGTTTCACCTGCCCCGGCTGACGCTCTATCCAGACGCCGCGCACGCAAAATGCGGCCACGGCCTGTGGCCGGACCTGCAACTTCGTTTCTTCCGCAAGCGGCCCAGACTTGCCTACGCGCGCCCCGTGCACGAACGGCTGGAGGGAATCACGGGACAGACCTGCATCCTCCTGAATGCGTCCATCCTGCACGAGCAGACACTGACCAAAAGCAGCGAGCGCATCAGACAAAAGCTCGACGGCTTCAACGCCGCCGCGCGAGGGGGCGTGCGCCACGTGCTCTCGGACGACTACCCCCGTCTGCCGCTTGCGCTCCTCCCCGGCGCAGGCCATTTCACGCTTCCCGCGCGCGGCCTTGTGCTTCCCGAAAACCAGGTGTAACCACCCTTGCGCCATGCATGGCCCGGAGAGACGCCCATGACGCTTTACCTCGGCGCGTTCCAAACGCCCGTCTGCACATGCCTTGAAGACCTCGCGCCCTTTCTCGACACGGCCGCATCACACGCGGAGCCGACGTTCTGGCTCTTTCCCGAACTCTTCTACGGTGGATTCGACTACGAGCAGCGACTGCGCTGGGCCGCCGAAAACCAGGACCTGCTGGTCAGGCTCCAGGACTTCTGCGACCAGACCGGCCATGCTCTGGCGGGCAGCTTCTGGGAGCGACGCGACAACGCCTTGTACAATTCGCTGTACGTCGTTTCCGGCGAGCATCCCCGGCCGCAGCGCATCTACAGCAAGCTGCACCTGTTTCCCGGCGTGGACGAGAGCCGCTATTTCACGCCCGGCGAGCCCTGCCCCCGGCCCGTGACCTGGCGGGGACTTCGCATCGGCGGAGCCATCTGTTTCGACCTGCGCTTTCCCGAACTCTTCCGCCTCCAGTCCCGCCAGGACATGGACCTCTTCGCCGTGGCCGGACAATGGGCCCAGACGCGCCTGCCCCACTGGCGGCGGCTGCTCACAGCCAGGGCCATCGAAACACAGGCCTACATGCTCGCGGCCAACGCCGTGGGCGAGACGCCCTTCGGCCATCTGCCCGGCTACTCCTGCCTGGTTTCGCCCTGGGGCAAGCTCGTCTTTTCCTGCCATCGCGGCCCGCGCGCCGTGCGCGCCCCCTTCGATCCCGACCTAGTCCGACGCGCCCGGCGGCTCTTCACGACCCGCGACACCCCGCACTTCGTCATCGCAGGCCGCGCGGGCAAAGGCTGCCCGGACGAACGCGAGCCCCTCGGCCCTGTCCGCGCGGGCCCCGATTCGCCTTGATTTGCCACGCCCGAGAAGGTAGGCTTTCAAACTTGGACATCCAAAATCCCCCCAAGCGGATGACGCCATGGACATAACCTGCCCCGAATGCGGATTCACCCGGAGCGTTCCGGACGACAAGATACCCGCGGGCTCGGTGCGCGCCACCTGCCCCAAGTGCAAGACCAAGTTCCAGTTCCGCTCCCTGCCCGACGAGTTTCCCGGCGAACAGGAACGTGATGCCGAGGACGAAGGCGTCGAGAAGCGAGAACGGACGCACATTGCGCCGCCCGACCTCGCGCCGAGACGCGAATTCCCGGACGAGGCTTTGGACAAAAAACCCTCCCTGCTCCAGCCCGAAACGCCTCGCGAAACGCCCACGTCGGTCGACGAACCGCCCAAACCGGCACGCACCCGGCCGCTCATCCCCTGGGTTGACGAGGAGGCCGAGGCGGAAGAGGCCTCGGCAGAGCGCATCTCGGCCCTGCTCAAACCTCCGCCGACGGCGCAGCCCTCCGAAACCGAAGGCGGCGACCCCATCAGCCGCCTGACCCGGACCCTCGGGTTCGAATCCTCGCCGGAACTCCCAGACAATGAGCCCGAAGCGGCCCGCACAATTGCGGGCCATGATGCGGACACTGGTTCGGACAGCGCCTCCACGCTTTTGCAGCGACCGTCCGAGCCGCCTCCCGCAAAACCGGGCACGGCAGCGAAAGAACCCCCGGCCTCGCTGCTGCGCGAGCCGCACGTCGGCCACGCCAGGCAGGCCGCTTCAAAAACCTGGCCCGGCGCAAGCCCCGACGACGACTCTCCGGTGCAGGTCACGGGACCGAGGAGGTGGACCGAGGCAGGCCCGGAAGAGGAAGGCCCGGAAGAGGAAGGCCAGCCCCCCACGCATCCCGCTCCCTGGACCGACGAGAAGCCCGAAAGCCGCGCCGGGAAACGCTCCGGACGCCAGCCCCCGCAGGACGACGCCGACGACATCTGGCAGCGACTCGAGGCCATGGAGGCAGGCGACGAGGCAGAACGGCGAGAGAGCCGCTTCGACGAGGCCGTGGACTGGCGCCCCGAGCCGGGCGAACCCGAGGTGGACGCACCTTTCGAACGCCTGGACCGGCACGGCTTCTTCGGCGGACTTTTCGCCACCACCACGCGCGCCATGTTCTCGCCCGGCCTGTTTTTCGAGGCCTTACCCGTGAACAAGGGCCTGGGCCGCCCACTGGTCTACGCCATCCTCATCTCGCTCATCGGACATCTGCTGATGCTGCCCTGGGTCGTCACGGCTCTGGACACGCTCGCGACCCAGGTGGATTCGGCCGCCTTGCGGGAAGTGATCATGTCCGCCTACGGTCCGCGCAGCCAGATAACCCAGACCATCGTCGCGCCTTTCACGACCACCTTGCAGATGTTTTTCTTCGCCTCGATCATCCACGTGGGTCTATTCGTCTTCCAGGGGGGCAAGCGGGGATTCGAGGCTACCTTCCGGGTGCTCTGCTACTCCTGCGCCACCGCGCCGCTCGCGATCATCCCCTTCGTCGGCCCGGCCCTGGCCCTGGTCTGGTCCATGCTCATCACGTTCATCGGCCTCAAACGCATCCACAGGACCAGCTATCTCCAGGTGCTTCTGGCCCTGGTCCTGCCTCTGGCCATCCTGGTGCTGCTGGTCTTCGCCGTCATCGCGGGCATGTCGAGCTACTCGGCATAGTTGTTGCTATCTCCGGGTGAAACAACGGCGTCCCGTCACGGACCCGTCCGCCGCCAAAACCCCGCGCCTGGGCCGTGAATGATCACGGCCCAGGCGCGGGGGGCGCGCGAAAAGCCGTTCCCGGAGAAGCGTCATGAATCTGACGACCACGCGCCTTGCGGCCCTGGCCCTCGCCTGCCTCCTGCTCTCGGCCTGCGGCCATGTGCAGCCCCGCGTCACCGAGTCATCCAAGGTCACACTGGACCAGGAAGTGCGCACCTCGCCCCTGCACACCTACTCCAAGCCTCGCACCACGCCCACGCGCGGACTCTCGGCCCTTTTCGTGCCCTTCAAGGTCACGGAGTCCATGGAAAACCCGCGCCTCATCGGCACGCAATCCATGACCGTCTTCTGGCAGACCTTCATGGAGCGTGAAGTCTTCGCCGTGCAAAGCCTCGACGACGACGCCTTCTACAACAACCGCGCGCACGTGGCCCGCCTGGCCCGTTCCAAGGGCGCGGACCTGGCCGTGACCGGCGAGATCAGCCATTATCTGCACGGCGGCAGCAACTCGGACTCGGCCGTCTCGCTCAGGCTCGACATCATCGACGCCGCCTCGGGCGATCTCGTGTGGTCCCTTGCCCAGGCTGGCCGCATGGAGCGGGTGCTGACCGAGGACTACATCCTGTTCCGGCGCTCGTACCGCATGCCCATGGACGCCATGAACCTCATGCTCTACCGCATCGCTACGAACATGGCCGACGTCGTCCACGACTGGTCCGACGCCCACGGCTTCGCCACCACCTCGGACGACATCCTGCAAGGGCTCTTGCGTCCCCATCGTGTCGCCGCGCCAAGCGATCCCAAGGCCGGGGCCAAGGCCATGGAGTACGCACCCGACGGCACCGAGCGCGTCGTCGTGGAGCGCGACCCGCTCAAGGGCGTGAACCTGAAGGTCGAATTCGACTTCGACAAGTGGGACATCAGGCCGGACGCGGCGCTCATCCTGAACGAACTGGGCAAGGCCCTGACCTCGCCCGAACTCGCCGGAAAGAGCTTCACCTTGCGTGGCCACACGGACAGCGTGGGAACCGAGGAGTACAACATGCGTCTCTCGCTGCGCCGCGCGAACGCGGTCAAGCACTACCTCGCGACGCAGTTCAAGATTGCTCCGGAGTTGCTCATCCCCAAGGGCTTTGGCGAATCCATGCCCCTGGCCCCCAACGACACCCCGGAAAATCGTCAATTGAACCGCCGCGTGGAGGTCGTTCGCAATCCTTGATTGCACCCAGGGCGAGAAATGCGCTATGGGATTGGCAGATGCGAGAATCCCATGGCTGAACACACCCATTCCACATCCCGTCCGGCCTCCGGGGATCAACGCCCTGTCCTGCTGGTCGAGGACGACGTCCTGAACGCCATGTACACGGAACAGGTGCTGCGCAGGATGGGCCTGCCAGCGCGCGTTGCGGGTTCCGGACGCGCGGCCCTGGAAATCATGGCCTCCCTGCCGGTCCGGGCGGTGATCCTGGACATCGAACTGCCGGACATGGACGGCTTCGAGGTCTTGCGGCGCGTGCGCGAGGCGCGACACTGGGCCACTTCATCCGACGTGCCCGTCTTTGCGCTCACCGGCCATGAGCGGGCCTGGATCAAAAAACGGGATGTGACCGGCGCACTGAGCGGAATTCTCTCCAAGCCCATCTCGGAAGCAGCCCTGGCCGAGGCGCTTGCACCGTCCGCAAATGCATTGACTGGACGATCGCTCGGCGCCGACACCGCCTTGGCGCGCGAGTTCGCGTCCATCTTCCTGGACGAGCTTCCCGGCCGCTTGGCGGGTCTGCGCCACGCAATGGACACGGATGACCTGGGCGCGCTGGCTCGTCACGGCCACTCCCTCAAAAGCACCACTGCCATGGTCGGCGCGACGCGTGCCTCCATCGCGGCCATGCGACTCGAAGCGGCCGCCGTGCAAGGCTGCCCCGAGGACTGCCGGAGCCTCGTCGCCGACCTGGAGCGCGAACTTCATGCCGCCCGCACGTCCCTGGACGCTTGACGGAACGCGCACAGTCCCTATTTCAAAAAATGGGTCAACATAACGTTCGCCCTGAACGCCATGCAAGGAGCCCTGCCGCATGACGCATCCCCGGGCCACCGTGCTCGTCATCGACGACGACCCGACCATGCGACGCTTCATCCGCGCCGTGCTGGAACGCGAAGGCCACGAGGTGATCGAGGCGGCCAACGGTAAGGAGGGGCTTGCGCTCTTCCGCTCGCGGCCGGTGAACTGCCTGATCGTGGACATCTTCATGCCGGACAAGGACGGCCTGGAAACGATCATGGAGCTTCGCAACGAATCGGCCGAATGCCGCATCCTGGCCATGTCCGGCGGCGGATCGCTGGGCGACATGAGTTTTCTGGACTATTCCAGGGCCTTCGGCGCGCAAGCGCTGTTGCGAAAACCCTTCGCTCCGGACGAGTTGCTGTCCGCCGTGAGCGGCCTGCTCGCCACACCATGAGGCGCTGGCGTCCAGACTATTTCTTCTCGCCCACGAACAGCGCGTACCGCCAGACGCCGAACCAGGCCGGGCGAACGCTCACGCGGCGCGGCGCGAAACGCGCTTCGAGTTCGGGCAGGAGATGCCCTTCCATGCGCACGTGGTTGGCCCGCATCCAGGCCCGAAAGCCGTCCAAGGCCGTGTCGTGGAAATCCACCACCGCGAGCAGCCCGCCGGGACGAAGATCCGCGTAGGCCGCATCCAACGCCTGCTCGAAGCCCGGATTGAACATGGACAAGGCGTAGGAAAAGAGAACGAGGTCGTGCGACCCCGGTTCGAGCGGCGCGTCGTACGGCCGCCGCGCGAGCTTGGCCGTGACCCCGGCCCGGCAAAGCCCCAGCCCCCCGAGCCGCTTGCTGGCCCTGGCCAGCATGGGCGCGCACACGTCCACCCCGGTCAGCGAGGCGCGCGGCATGCGCCTGCCCAAAGTCTGCAGATTGCGGCCCGTGCCGCATCCCGCCTCCAGAATTCGCGGCTCATGGATTGCGGAAAGCTCGCGCGCCGCGACATCCAATATCTCGTTGCGGCCGAGCAGGAACGTCCAGCGCGTGGCGTCGTAGATGCGCGCGTGCACGGCATAGTAGCGGTTGAGCTTCTCGTGCGTGGCGAAGGCTGCGTCGCGCATCAGCCGACCTCCGCCAGGTGCTGGCTGCCGTAGGTGCCCACGCGGTCGAGGGGATGCGCGGGCTCGGTCAGATCGGGACGAAAAGCGAGCCGCGCCAAGGCCTCCTCGGGGATGAAGTCCACGCGGCCGCCAGCAGAGCGCAGCAGCACCCTGGCCCCGGTCAACGCCCGCTCAAGGATCAGCCCCCATTCCTCGCGCAGGGCCAGCGGAACGTGCCTGGCCATCCAGTCCTGATGGTCAAGGAGCACGAAATGGCTGTAAGCCCCCTCGTTTGCGCGCAAAAAACCGCTCAGGCTGTCGGTATGGGTGTGGACGCGCGCCACCCGCTCGCGCAGAACCTCGAAATTCTCGGGCTTGAGGTAGTTCGGACAGCAGGCAGGCGTGTAGGATCCGGTCAGATAGACGCGCCAGAAATAATTCTCGTCGATGGGCACGCGCGTCAGCACGTGCCTGAGCCGGTCGCGGACGAAGCCAGCCAGTCCATCCGGGTGCTCGCGCACGATGAGGTCGATCTGGGGGCGCGGCACGCCCAAAAAGGCCATGAGCCACGGCTGGCGCACGATTCCAGACAGCACCCGGCTCCACAGCCGGGGCTCGATGGCCGCGAAGACCCGCTCCTGCTCCTGCCGATCCTTGGCCTCCAAAAGCTCCATGGCCAGCGTGCGAAGCTCCGGCCGCAATTTCCACAGCAGGCGCGAGACCGCGTAGGCCACGTCCCCGGCCGCGCCCCGGTAGTAGAACGACCCCCGCCCCTCGGGCGAGAACCAGCCGATCTTCCTGTCCCAGAAATCCTTGGCGAAGTCGGGCAGATGGCGACGCACGGAGGAATAGATGCGCTCGTGGTCGCGATCCGCGCCGCGACCGAAGAGCGCCCAAAGCTGGTAGTGCCCGGCATGCAGGATGAGCGCCTTCTTGAGTTCGAGCAGCGCGTTCTGGCGGTAGTTCATGTCCACGCAATCCACGCGGGCGGGATCGTCGAGCAGGTATTCCAGGGCGTTGCACCCGGCCGAGGTGATGACCACGACGCGCGCGTCCGGCCCCAGTTCAAGCAAGTCCCGGTCGAGCGCCGGGTCTTCCCAGCAGCAATTATAGATCAGGCGGCCTTGGTGGACCAGACGGAAGAAACGGTCGTGCAGGCTCTTGAACATGACGGGCTCCTCATGCGGGCGCGAAGCGGGCAAGCGCCTCGCGGTCTGGGGGAATGCGGGCGTCGAACCAACCGCAAGCGCGGTAGTAGGCAAGATCGGTCAGCCACTCGCGCATGAACGCGCGATCGCCCGCCAGCCGCCCGGCGAGCGCAAGGGGTCTTCGGAACAGGTCGAGGAGCGGCCCGGCCATCTCCGAGGGGTCGCGGAAGCACTCCCACTCGCAGGCGCGGCAGGCGGCCGAAGGCGTGATGTGCGCAGGGTCGAGTTCCAAGGCCGGTCCCAGATCCTCCCCGCCCCTGTAGCCGCAGGGGAAGGCGCGCATGCCCTTCGCGTCCACGAAAAAGAAATCGACGCCGCCCCGGCAGGCGTTGGCCGCAGGGCCGCCTTCACCGGCCGTCTCGCGCATCAAGGCCAAGAGCGCGCTTTTGGGCGTGAAGACGCGCAAACGGTGGCGGTAGCGCGGGACCACGTCGTAAAGCGCGGCGAAAAGTTCATGCTTTTCGGCCCGGCTGAAAGAGATGACGTCGTCGCGGCTCGTGGCCTGGTAGACCGCGCCCGCGTCCTCACCGCTCATGGGGTAGCAGGCGTTGACGATGGAAAAACCCAGGTCCAGTACACGCAGATAGAAACGGTGCAGCGCCAGACGCGCCTGGGCGGCGAACGCCTCGCGCGTCTCTGGCCGCTCAGGATCGATGGCGGGCAGGCGCTGCCCGCCGGTCAAACGATTGAGCCCCAGGTTCACGGCCGGGTGCAGTCCGTGCTCGTGAAAAATCGGCAGGGCCTTCTCAAGGCCCCTGACCATGCCGGGCAGCCCCCGGTTGGCCTCGTGGATGGCGGGGTCGGCTGAATCGAGGCTGACCCAGAAGGTGTAAAGCCCCGCCGCGACGAGCTTTTCCGCCAGGGCGTGGACGCGGCGCGCAAACCCTGGCTTGTCCGCGCCCATGAAAAGAAATCCGTTGGTTCCCGTGCGCGTGAAGGGGATGCCCGCCGCGCGGGCGTGCGCGGCCAGGGCGCAGACCTCGTCGAGGTGGAGCAGCGGCTCGCCGCCGGTGAAGGAGACCGAAACGACGCCGCGCGCGGCCAACACGTCCAGCAGGCGGCGGGTCGCTTCGACGTCAAGGGTGCAGCGCGCGAACTCGTTGCCGCGACGCATGCCGCACTGGACGCAGGCCGCGTTGCAGCGCTCGGTGAACTGGATGACGACCTGACCGGGCAGGCGGCCCCTGGCCAGACGGCCGATGGCTGCGAGCGGCGAGAGGGGCGAACGGGGTTTGATCACGGGCACGTCCGGTTGTGGATTCGGCCACTTCTAGCCGCGCCGCGTTACGGCTGCGCGCCGAATCCACGACAACGGCATAACGGTCCCGCGCGGACGCGGCCCTATCATGCCTTGCCCTTGCGAACAGGGAGCTTATACTGACCTGAGAAAAGCAGGCGGCGGCCGAGTACATCCGGCCCCGGAATCGATACCCCGCGAGGGCTGTTCAGGCGGACCGAATTGTGGTAGCCCGCAGGCTTCGCATCTCACCCGGAGGTCTCACGTGATCGGCATTTCCAAACTCTACTGCGGCACGGTCGAGCCGTCCGACGCCCTGCGTTACGGACGCCATTCGGGCAAACTGCCCTCTCATCTGCTGCAGTTCTCCAAAGACAAGAAGCCCGTCGTGGTCTGGAACATGACCCGGCGCTGCAACCTCAAATGCATCCATTGCTACGCCAAGGCCGTGGAAGAGGACAAGGGCGCGGACCCCATCTCCACCGAGCAGGCCAAGGTCATGATCGACGACCTCGCCGCCTTCGGCGCGCCGGTCATGCTCTTTTCCGGCGGCGAGCCCCTGGCCAGGCGCGACCTGACCGAACTGGCCAGCTACGCCACCGGCAAGGGCATGCGCGCGGTCATCTCCACCAACGGCACCCTGATCACCAAGGAAAAGGCCCGGGAACTCAAGGCCGTGGGCCTGTCCTACGTGGGCATCTCCATGGACGGCGGCGAGGAAGTGCACGACAAGTTCCGCGCCGTGCCCGGCTCGTTCCGCCGCGCCATCCAGGGCATCGAGAACTGTCAGGCCGAGGGGCTGAAGGTGGGGCTTCGCTTCACCATCAACCGCCACAACGCGGGCGAGGTGCCCGTGCTCTTCAGGCTCCTCGAAGACCTCGAAGTGCCGCGCATCTGCTTCTACCACTTGGTCTACGCGGGCCGGGGCTCGGAGATGATCGCCGAGGACTTGGACCACGCCCAGACCCGCGCCGTGGTGCACCAGATCATCGACCACACGCGCGAGCTTTTCGAGCGCGGCAAGGAGAAGGAAGTCCTGACCGTGGACAACCACGCGGACGGCCCCCTGGTCTGGCTCAGGCTCCTGCGCGAGGACCCGAAGAGGGCCGCCGAGGTGCTGGAGCTTCTCTCCTGGAACGAGGGCAACTCCACGGGCCGGGGCATCGGCTGCATCTCCTGGGACGGCTCGGTGCACGCCGATCAGTTCTGGCGCAACCACACCTTCGGCAACGTACTCGAACGCCCCTTCTCGGAGATCTGGACCGATCCGGAAATCGAGCTTCTGCACAAGCTCAAGGACAAGCGCCCGCACGTCAAGGGCCGCTGCGCCACCTGCCGCTTCCTGAACATCTGCGGCGGCAACTTCCGCGCGCGCGCCGAGGCCGTCTACGGCGACGTATGGGCCGAGGACCCGGCCTGCTACCTGACCGACGAGGAGATCGCGGGCGAGCCCGTGTGCCGTCCCGACGAGGCTGCCCCGTCCGAACCCCAGGCCTGCGCCCGTTAGGCCGGGAAACGAGAAGGAGCGCGGACATGGACTTCTTCCGGGGACGGCGGCTGCGCATGTCGCCGCAGGTCAGGCGGCTGGTGGCCGAAACAGAACTCAGGCCGCAGGACCTGATCCAGCCCTGGTTCGTCTTCGAGACGGACGACGCGGACTACAAAAAGGCCATCGGCTCCATGCCGGGGCAATACCAATTGAGCATCCCGCAGCTTCTGCGCCAGGCAGAGGGCGCGGTGAAAAACGGGCTTGCCGCCTGCATCCTCTTCGGCATCCCTAAAGAGAAGGATCCGAAGGGCAGCCAGGCCTACGCCGAGAACGGCATCGTGCAAGACGCCGTGCGTGCGCTCAAGCGCGAGTTCCCCGAGCTGTGCGTGATCACCGATGTCTGCCTGTGCGAGTACACCTCGCACGGGCACTGCGGCCTGGTGGACGGCGAGCGCATCGAGAACGACCCAACCCTCGCGCTTCTGGCGCAAACGGCGCTTTCGCACGCGCGCGCGGGCGCGGACATGGTCGCCCCCTCGGACATGATGGACGGCCGCGTGGCCGCCATCCGCACGGCGCTGGACGCCGAAGGCTTCACCGACCTGCCGCTGATGTCCTACGCGGTCAAGTACGCCTCGGCCTTTTACGGGCCGTTTCGCGAGGCGGCCGAGGGCACGCCGAAGTTCGGCGACAGAAAGACCCACCAGATGGACCCGGCCAACCGGCGCGAGGCCCTGCGCGAGGCCGAGGCCGACCTCGCCGAGGGCGCGGACATTCTGATGGTCAAGCCCGCCGGGCCTTACCTGGACGTCATCCGCGACCTGCGCGAGGCCTTCGACGCGCCCCTGGCGGCCTACCAGGTCAGCGGCGAATACGCGCTCATCAAGGCGGCCGCCGAGCGCGGCTGGGTGGACGGCCGGGCCGTGGCCCTGGAAAGCCTCACGGGCATCAAGCGCGCCGGGGCCTCGCTGATTCTGACCTACTTCGCGGAAGAACTTCTTCCGGCCATTGGATAGACGGAACACATGAACGAACGCTCACACGAAAGGACCCCGGTCCAGGCTTCGGGCCATCCCTCGGGACACCCGGCCGCGCATCCGGGAAAGCATCCAGCCAACCATCCTGGCGGCAAGTCCGAGGGGCATCCCGGAGGCCATCCCGGCAACATCGGACACGGCGGCCAGGGGCCGCGCGGCGCGCACGGGCCAACGGCCACTCTGGAGGACGGCTCGCCCGTCTGCCGCCTCATCGCCTGGGAAGTCACGCGCTCGTGCAACCTGGCCTGCAAGCACTGCCGGGCCGAGGCGCACCTGGAGCCCTATCCGGGCGAGCTCTCCACGGACGAGGCCAAGGCGCTCATCGACACCTTTCCCGACGTGGGCAACCCCATCATCATCTTCACCGGCGGCGAGCCGCTCATGCGCCACGACATCTTCGAGCTCGTGGCCCACGCCAAATCCAAAGGCCTTCGCTGCGTCATGGCCCCGAACGGCACCCTGGTCACGGCCGAGATCGCACGCAAGATGGTCGAAGCCGGGATCGAACGCTGCTCGCTCTCCGTGGACGGCCCCGACGCAGCCACGCACGACGAATTCCGGGGAGTCGAGGGCTCGTTTCAGGGCGTGCTGAACGCCATAGAGCACTTCAAGAGCGTGGGCCTGGAGTTTCAGATCAACACCACGGTCACGCGCGGCAACCTCGGCTCCTTCAAGGATATCTTCCAGCTTGCCGAGCGCGTGGGCGCGGCCGCCTGGCACATCTTCCTGCTCGTGCCCACGGGCCGTGCGGCCCAGCTCGGCGCGGAGGTCATCTCGGCCGAGGAGTACGAGAACGTGCTCAACTGGTTCTACGACTTCCGCAAGACCACCACCATGCAGCTCAAGGCCACCTGCGCGCCGCACTACCACCGCATCCTGCGCCAACGCGCCAAGGAGGACGGCACGCCCGTGACCTTCGAGAACTTCGGGCTCGACGCCGTGTCGCGCGGCTGCCTGGGTGGCGTGGGCTTCTGCTTCATCAGCCACACCGGCCAGGTGCAGCCCTGCGGCTACCTGGAACTGGACTGCGGTCAGGTGAAACAGACGCCCTTCCCTCAGGTCTGGCGCGCCTCGCGGCAGTTCCTGAACCTGCGCGACCCAAAGACCTACACCGGCAAGTGCGGTTCCTGCGAGTACGAGCGCGTGTGCGGCGGCTGCCGCGCCCGCGCGGCCACCATGCGCGGCGACTACCTGGCCGAGGAGCCGCTTTGCTCCCACACGCCCCGAAAGGGCGGCGGAAAATAGCGGCTTGAGAATGCGGCCGGACCGGCAGCGACCCGGACGACCGGCCGCATCACGCCCACATATGAACGACGGGGCAATCATGGACGATCTCGACAAGAAGCTTCTGGACATCATCCAGTCCGGGTTTCCGCTCAGTGAGCGGCCCTACGAGGAACTCGGCGAGCGGCTCGGGCTGACCGAGGCCGAGACCTTGGCCAGGGTGCGGGCGCTGAAGGGTGCGGGCGTGATCCGGCGCATGGGCGCGAACTTCCAGTCGCGCAAGCTCGGCTGGCACTCCACCCTGTGCGCCGCGCGCGTGCCCGAGGACAGGCTCGACGCCTTCACCGCCGAGGTCAACCGTCACGTGGGCGTGACCCACAACTACCTCAGGCGGCACGCCTTCAACGTCTGGTTCACCTACATCGGCGAAAGCGAGCAGGAGGTCTCCCGCAAGCTTCGGGGAATCACCGCCAAGACCGGCATTCCCATCCTGAACCTGCCCGCCGAGAAGATGTTCAAGATCAAGGTCGATTTCAAGATGCACCGCGAGGAGAACGACTGATGGGCCGTGAAATCATACTTTCGCCGTCGCTGCTTTCCGCCGACTTCTCCCGCCTGGGCGAGGAGATGGCCGCCCTTGAAGAGGCGGGCATCAAGTGGGCGCACATCGACGTCATGGACGGCATGTTCGTGCCCAACATCACCATCGGCCCCCTGGTGGTGCAGGCCCTGCGCAAGAACAGCAAGCTCTTCTTCGACTGCCACCTGATGGTGGAGAAGCCCGAGCGCTACGTGAAGGACTTCATCGACGCGGGCGCGGATCTGGTCTGCGTGCACGCCGAGGCCACCACGCACCTGGAGCGCACCCTGACGCTCATCGAGGACCTGGGGGCCAAGCCCGCCGTGGCCCTCAACCCGGCCACGCCGCTCGAATCCATCAAGTACGTGCTGCCGCAATGCTACATGGTGCTGCTCATGAGCGTGAACCCCGGCTTCGGCGGCCAGATGTTCATCCCCTTCGTCATGGACAAGATCCGCGAGCTTCGCGCCATGATCGACGCGGCCGGGGCCAAGACGCTGATCCAAGTGGACGGCGGCGTCACGCCCGAGAACGCGGCCGACTTGGTGGAGGCCGGGGTGGACGTGCTTGTGTCGGGCTCGGCCTTCTTCAAGTTCCCGCCCTACAAGAAGCGCCACGAAATGTTCCTCTTCCTGGCCGAGAACAGGTTCGGGCAGAACGGATTCTAGGCCGGTTTCCAGTTCTCCCTCGGCCGCGACCAGCTACGGGAGGGCGATGGCTGCGCCGGGAGGAGAAATTTTGCGTCGTCGCCGCGATGCCGCGCGGCGGACGGGATGCGGTTCGCATGACCTTGCCCGGACGCGAAGATGTGATATGGTATTCGGGAACCCCAAAGCGCGCCGCGCGGGAGGTCCCCATGTACCGATCCATCCTTGTCGCCTTCGCCTTCAGCGACGCGGGCCGCGACGCCCTGGCCATGGCCGCGGGGCTCGCCCGGCATCACATGGCCAAGCTGCACATCTTCCACGCCCTGGACTACAAGCTCATGAATCTCGCGCCTGACGACGACTCCTGCGAACTGGCCTGCACCGAGGCCGAGGAGCGGTTCGCGCGCGAGCACGGCGACGCCCTGGCCGACGTGGAGGCGACTTTCGACTGCCGCCCCGCCGACCCCGCCATGGAGATCTGCCGCCTGGCGCGCGAGAGGGAATTCGACCTCATCGTCATGGGCTGCCATCGCAGGAAGCTTGCGCGCATCGACTACACGGGCATGACGATCCTGGAAAAGTCGCCCTGCCCGGTACTGCTCGTGCCGCACCGCGACACCCCGGCCATCTCCTGCGCCGACGCCTGAGGGCGCAAAAGTCCTTGCGGCCTACTCCACGAAGGTCATGGCCGTGAGACGCGAGATGAGCTTGCCGTCTTCCCTGGAAAGATCGGGGTGCTCGCTGCCCGGGGCAAGGCCCGTGATGACCGTACGGCCGATGACGAGTCTTCCGCGCCGTTCGCCCTCGCCCGTGCGAAGCCCCCACACCGCGTGCAGCACGGCCGCCTGGCCGCGCCACTGGCCCAGATAGAGCACCACGTGGCCGGGCATGGCCAGGATGGTCTGAAACGGCTTGCCGTGCTCACGGATCAGGGCGGCTTTCTCGTCGTCCAAAAGCCCAGCAAGCGCGATGGAGCGGCCGAACACGGCCTGCTGGCGCGAGTTTCGCGGCAGCCAAAGCCCGAAGGAGGCAAAAATGTCCTGGAGAAGCGACGAGCAGTCGCGCTCGCCGTACAGCCCGCCCCAGCCGTAGGGCGCGCCCGTCAGTTCGGCGGCCGTTGCCGCCGCTTGCAGGGGCGTGAGCGGCCGGGGCAAGGGCTCGGCAAGTCCCGGCGCGGCCTTGATCCGCAAGAGCGCGGCCATGCCCGAGGGATCGGCCACGGGCAGGAGCAGGCGCGGGCCGTCCGACCCTTTGGCCAGCGGCAGGACCATGCCGATACGCGAGACGCCCGCGACACGGCCATCGTCCAGGCGCAGCGGCTCGCCCTCGCGCAGCAGCGCGGCCAGGGGCAAGGCCCGCCAAGCGTCCATGAAGGCCTGATCCACGAAAGCGATGTCGCGCGCGGGCACGAACCCGGCCGCGAACGAGGTCTCCACCAGCATCCAGCCGTCCGCCGTGACGTGCGAGACGAAGAGCGGCGTGCCCGCGTGGGCCGCCGAATTCTGGTTCAGGTCGAAGGGGAAGCCCTGGCCGGGCAGTTCGGGGTTGCCGAAGACCGGGGCCGCAGTGGGCAGCACGCGCATGTCGAGCCGCGTCAGCGCCACGGCCGGGCGGCCGAGGTTCGGGTAATCCCCGGCCAGGGCCGTGTCTGCGAGATTTCGAATCCATTCGGGCGGCCGCCTGCGCAGATCCTGGCCCCAGACGTTTCGCCCGGCGTGGGCCGAAAAGCCCCACAGGGCCTCGGCCGCGCCGTGCGCCGGACGCTCGCGCGCCCAGGGCGCGAAGAAGCGCTCCCGGAATTCGGCGAACCGCTCCTCGTGACGTTCGGGCGCGATCAAGGCCTCGGCCTTGCCCGGCATGTCCAGATAGGCCAGCGGATTCTGCGGGAAAAGCACGAGGTCGCGCACTGGCTCGGCGCGCGGGTCATCGACCGCGTCGGGAACGGCTACCTTGGCCGCGCAGCCAAGCGCCAGCAGCGTTACCATGAGAAGGATGACGACGCGCATGCCTCGTTATGCCCGCCCACCTTTCGACGCGCAAGCCCGTTCGCATGGCGAACGCGTGAGACGGTTGACAAACCCGGCTTCGCAGGACGCCCAAAAAGTTCTAGATGCAAGGCGCAAGAAAGCGCCGGGTCCGACACATATCAAGACATATCCGATGGGACTTTTGGCGTGGCCTGTGCGAGCGACCTTGCTCTTGCGCCCCTGGGGTTATACAACCGCCGCATGGCAGGGCAGATACGGGTTGATCAATTCTTCCGGCTCCAGGGAGCCATGCGCGAAATGACGGAGCTTTATCGCGCCACCCTGGAGACGTTCGAAAAATTCCGCCACTGCATCGAGTACGTGCAGACCATGACCAGCCTCTCCGATCTGTCTGAAGTGCTGGACGGGATTCGCCTGCGCCTGGACATGGGCCGCGTGCGCCTCGTGCTCTCGCAAGAGATGTTCGGCGAGTTCGTGCCCCACGGCGTGACCACCCTGCCCGCAGCCGAGCTTTTCCAGGCCCAAGCGGAACTGCCCGGCCACGGGAACGGCTCGTTTTTGGGTGCATGCGCCTGCGCGCCGCGCCTGGACGTGTTCCTTGGCCGCGCCTTTCCCGCGCCCGAAGGCTCGTGTTACCTGCACCCGCTGCCCAACAAGTACGCGCCGGGCACGCACATCGGCGTCATCGCCCTGCACGACACGTCCGCCGACCGCTTCAGCATCGACAAGGCCACGGATTTCCTGGACCACTTCTGCGACCTCTTCGCCCACACCTTGGTCACGCTGCGCGACCACGAACAGCTTTTGCGCGAGGCCGTCATCGATCCCCTGACCTCGGCCCACAACCGGCTCTACCTGAACCGCCACGCGCCACGCCTGCTGGCCCTGGCCGAGCGCAAGGACATGCCTCTGGCCCTGGTCTATCTGGATCTGGACCGCTTCAAACCAGTCAACGACGCACTGGGACACGACGCGGGCGACAAGGTACTGCGCGAGGTGGCCGCGCGCATCCGAGAAGCCGTCAGGGCCTACGACATTTTCGTACGCATGGGCGGCGACGAGTTCGCCGTGTTCATGCCCGACGCCTCACCCGAGGAGGCCCTGGCCCTGGCCGGACGGCTCAAGGCCGAGATCGCGGCGCTCGACGTGGCCGCATGCACCGGTCGGCGCACAAACCTTCGACTCAGCGCCTCGGTGGGCATGGCCACCTTCGCGCCCGGCCAGACCCTGGAAGAACTTCTGGCCGAGGCGGATCGGGAAATGTATCGTGGCAAGCGGAGCCTTCCTGCGTGACTGCCTGGCGGCAAAATTGCGCACAATGGATACATGCCATACGATAGTGACAATCCCTTCGGTTCAGGCTAAGAGCACCAAGCGTTCCGCCCAGGCTCCCCCGAGGCTTTGGGCCGGGGCAATTCGCCAGGAGGGGTATCATGTCCTACAATAAGAATATGCGGGTGCTCGTGGTGGACGATTTTTCCACCATGCGCCGCATCGTGCGCAACATCCTCAAGCAACTCGGCTTCACCAACGTCGTGGAGGCCGACGACGGCACCACGGCCTGGGAAATACTAAACAGCCAGGGCGCGGACTTCATCGTCTCGGACTGGAACATGCCCAAGATGACGGGCATCGATCTCCTGCGCAAGGTGAGAGCCAGTGAGGAATTCGCAGACCTGCCGTTCCTGATGGTCACGGCCGAGGCGCAGCAGGAGAACATCATCGAGGCCGTGCAGGCCAAAGTCTCCAACTACATCGTCAAGCCCTTCACGGCCGACACCCTGGGCCAGAAGATCGACAAGATCTTCAACAAATAGCTTTTCCGACTCCGAACCGAGGCAACCCGGACGCCCATCCGCTCCGCGCGCGGCGCTAAAAGCCCGGAACCTTCGCGTCGCCACGCGCAAGGTTCCGGGCTTTTCCCTCACGGCCACGGGCCGCCCGCTCTTCCCTGCTTATGAATTGAAACGGCGGGCCGTGCCCGCCGTTTCTTGGGTTGTCCGCCGGGAAAACCCCATTCACCCGGCAAACGATGAGAGCAGCACGTAAAACAAGAAGTTGCTCTTTGTATCGGACATGAGGCAGAACACTTGAGGGCGTTTGACCATTTTTTTCGAACACTCGTCGCCGACCCGGCGAAAGTCCGGGGAGAAAGCCCCTGGCATGACCGGAAAACCCTTGCCATTCCTGGCTTCTCAAGCCATTCGGCGAAACCGGCTCCTAGACGGAGAAAACGCCCAAAGCATTTGGCCTTGCCGCGCCAGGACCAGACGGAGACGACGAGGAGTCTTGACTTTTCGGTGGCATAACGAATAACATTCACTTTGAACGGAGCATTCAGCATGATCGATGCAGTTGACCGCAAAATCCTGAATATCCTTCGCAACAATGCCCGAGTGCCCAACGCGGAGATCGCCCGGACCATCGGCATGGCCCCCTCGGCAGTGCTGGAGCGCATCCGAAAGCTCGAACGGCGCGGCGTGATCGAACGCTACGAGGCGCGCGTGAACCCCAAGGCCGCAGGCCTCGGACTCACCGCCTTCACCTTCGTCCACGTAGAGGAAGGCGTGGGCACCATGGACACCGGCCAGAAGCTGGCCGCGCTGCCCGAGGTCCTGGAGACCCACTACACCGCCGGGCAGGCCGCCTACCTCGTCAAGGTCCGCGTAGGCGACACCGAGGCCCTGGCCGAGTTCCTGCAACGTATCGGCAAGATACCCGGCGTGCGCGACACCAACTCCACCATCGTCCTTCGCACCATCAAGGAGACGGCGTCCATCCCGCTCGCCGCGCCACCCGAAGACTAACCGACCAAGGAGCACGCGCCTCATGGACATGCAGCAGGTTGATCCGAAGATCATCGCCCGGGGCAAGGAATTCTTCGCCTCCATCTCGGGCGAGGCCCCGAGCGTCTTCAACAAGGGCTTTTGGACCGGCAAGGTCATGGACTGGGCCATGAAGCACGAGGATTTCAAGGTCCAGCTCTTCCGCTTCGTGGACGTTCTGCCCTACCTGAACACCTCGGAGTCCCTGCAACGCCACATCGACGAGTACTTCGCGGGCGAAGGCGCGGGCGAGATTCCGCCGGTCCTCAAGTGGGGCGCCGAGAAGTCCGGCCTGCTCGGCGGCCTGGCCGCCAAGGCCATGGGCAAGATCATCCGCACCAACATCGAGGGCATGGCCAAGCAATTCATCATCGGCCAGAACACCAAGGAAGCGGTCAAGTCGCTGAATAAATTGCGCAAGGACGGCTTCACCTTCACCGTGGACTTTCTGGGCGAGGCCACGGTCTCCGAGATCGAGGCCGACGAGTACATGAACGGCTACCTGGAGGTGCTCGACGCCCTCGCCGCGGAACAGCGTTCCTGGAAGGCGCTTGGCACCTCGGGCGACCTGGACTGGGAGCACGCGCCCAAGGTCAACGTCTCGGTCAAGCCCTCGGCCTTCTATTCCCAGTCCAAAGCCGTGGACGTCGAGGGCACCGTGGCGGGCATGCTTAAACGCATCCGTCCGATCTACAAGAAGATCGTGGCCATGGGCGGGGCCATGTGCATCGACATGGAGCAGCTCAAGTACAAGGAAGCGACCATCGAACTCTTCAAAAGGCTGCGCGCCGATCCCGAGTTCCGCCACTGGCCGCACCTCTCCGTGGTGCTGCAGGCCTACCTGAAGAGCGTGGACGACGACCTCGCCGGACTCATCGCCTGGAGCCGGGCCGAGAAGCTGCCCTTCGGCCTGCGCCTGGTCAAGGGCGCGTATTGGGACTTCGAGACGGTCATCGCCATGCAGTCGGGCTGGCCCGTTCCCGTGTGGACCAACAAGGCCGAATCGGACATCGCCTTCGAGCGCTGCTCCAAGGTCATCCTGGAAAACAGTGACCTCGTGTACTACCAGTGCGCCTCGCACAACATCCGCAGCATCAGCGCGGTCATGGAATACGCCCGGGCGCTTGGCGTCTCCGAGGACCGCTATGAGTTTCAGGTGCTTTTCGGCATGGCCGAACCCGTGCGCAAGGGCCTGAAGAACGTGGCTGGCCGCGTGCGCCTCTACTGCCCCTACGGCGAGCTTCTGCCGGGCATGGCCTATCTGGTGCGCCGCCTGCTGGAGAACACGGCCAACGAGTCGTTCCTTCGCCAGGGTTTTGCGGACAACGTGGACGCGGAAAAGCTCCTGGAGAATCCCGAGGCCACACTCAAGCGCGCCCTGGCCTGCTCGCCGCGCACCCATCCCGCGCCGCGCGAGGCCCCCGGCGGCCTGCCGCCCTTCCGCAACGACCCCAACATCGACTTCACCATCAAGGCCGCGCGCGACTCCTTCGTCGCGGCCATCGCCACGGTCCGCTCCAAGGCCGGCGCCACCTATCCGCTGTTCATCGGCGGCCGCGATGTCACGACCTCCGACACCATCGCCTCCTACAACCCGGCCGACCCGGACGAAATCCTGGGCCATGTCTGCCAGGCTGGCACGGGCGAGGTGGACGATGCCATCGCGGCGGCCGAGCGTGCCTTCCCCGCCTGGCGCGACACCGCTCCCGAGGACCGCGCGGCCGTGCTGCTCAAGGCCGCCGCCATCTGCCGCGCACGCATCTTCGAGCTTTCCGCGATCCAGGTGCTCGAAGTCGGCAAGCAGTGGGACCAAGCCTACCACGACGTGACCGAAGCCATCGACTTCCTGGAATACTACGCCCGCGAGATGATTCGCCTGGGCAAACCCCGCCGCATGGGCAACGCGCCGGGCGAGTTGAACCACCTTTTCTACCAGCCCAAAGGCATAGCCGCAGTCATCGCGCCCTGGAACTTCCCCTTGGCCATCTCCCTGGGCATGGTCAGCGCGGCCATCGTCACCGGTAACCCGGTGATCTACAAGCCCGCCTCCATCTCCTCCATCATCGGTCACGGCATGGTGGACATTTTCAGGCAGGCCGGGCTGCCCGACGGCGTCTTCAACTTCTGCCCCGGCCGCTCGCGGGTCATGGGCGACTACCTCGTCGAACATCCGAAGATCAGCGTCATCGCCTTCACCGGTTCGGTGGAAGTCGGTCTGCGCATCCAGGAGAAGGCCGCCGTGGTCAGGCCCGGCCAGGAGCAGTGCAAGCGGGTCATCGCGGAGATGGGCGGCAAGAACGCCATCATCGTGGACGACGACGCCGACCTCGACGAGGCCGTGCTGCACGTCATGTACTCGGCCTTCGGCTTCCAGGGCCAGAAGTGCTCGGCCTGTTCGCGGGTCATCGTGGTCGAACCGATCTACGAGCGTTTCATCGAGCGCCTCGTCGAGGCCGCCAAGTCCGTGAAGATCGGTCCCTCCGAGGATCCCTCCAACTACATGGGGCCGGTGGCCGACCTCTCGCAGCAGCGCAACGTGCGCGAATACATCGAGATCGCGCGCAAGGAAGGCCGCATCCTGGTCGAGCGCGAGGTGCCGGACAAGGGCTGCTACGCGCCCCTGACCATCGTGGAGGGCATCGAGCCGCACCACCGCATCGCGCAGGAGGAGATATTCGGCCCGGTGCTCGCGGTGATGAAGGCCAAAGACTTCGATCAGGCCATCGCCATTGCCAACTCCACCCGCTTCGCGCTCACGGGCGGCGTGTTCTCACGCAGTCCGCGCCATCTGGAGAAAGCCAAGAAGGAATTCCGCGTAGGCAACCTCTATCTCAACCGCAACAACACCGGCGCGCTGGTCTACCGGCAGCCCTTCGGCGGCTTCAAGATGTCGGGCGTTGGCTCCAAGGCAGGCGGCCCGGACTACCTGCTCCAGTTCATGGACCCGCGCTGCGTGACCGAAAACACCATGCGCCGGGGTTTTGCGCCCATCGCCGCCGACGACGAGTGGGTCTGCTAGCAGACTGCCCCGAAAGTACCGTCTGCCGCGTTGCCGCGAAAGCGCCGGGTCCTCGCGCATGTTTTGATACGCGTCGGCCCCGGCGCTTTCTTGCGCCTTGCATCCGGCCGCTTTTTGAACAGTCTGCGCGCCCTCCCTTGCCGCCAGTCGCGGGCGACTTCTCCGCATGCAGCGCGCACGGCATTCGCCGCCCTCCACGATTCATGGATCGGGTCACGAAGCGTGGACAGAAAACCCCTGCTATTCGTTTCCATTTAATATCGCAACACAATGAATTCACAGACCTAAAGATATTAGGACAAGTTTGGTCCAAACCTTGCTTCCCCATTGTACGGCCACGAGCCGGGGGAGCGTATCGTGATCAGGCAATTCATGCACCGCATCAGAGCCCGCAAGGGGCAAACCGGCGAGAGCGGCTACGCCGCCGTGGAGACGGCGCTGCTCCTGCCGCTCTTCCTTCTCATTCTCATGGGCGTGATCGACTTCAGCCGCCTCTACTGGACGCAGAGCTCGGTCACGGCAGCCGCCGTGGAGGGCGCGCGGCTGGCCATTCTGGCGGACGTCAGCGAGTCGGAAATCAATACCACCATCGCGCAGCATCTCGTGAACGGCGGAGTGAGCGAGATCCCGAAGATCGAAATCGGGCCGCGCGTTCCCCTTGAACCGGTCTCGGTCAAGGTCAGCGTGAATTTCGACTTCATCACCCTGATCGCGGTCTTCGCCGACATCTTCAAAATCGACGCCGTGACCGCCACTTCGGTCATGATCCACGAACGGTAGGGGGCAGCCATGCGCGATCGCATACGCAGACTGCTCGAGGGAGAGCGAGGCGGCATCTCCACCGAATTCGCCATCACCATGGCGCTGCTGGTCTTTCCCATGTTCATCGGGACCATCGACGTCTCACGCCTGATCCACACCGGCAACATCCTGACCCGTACGGCCCGCGAGGCCGTGGTCACGGCCAGCCGCGGCGGCGACGCCACGCCGGTCGCCCTGGCCTCGGCCGAGGCTGCCGGGCTCGACGTGACCAGGCTTTCCGTGAACACCGCCCTGGTGAGCAAACCGGGCGGCCACGGCACCGGAGTGCGCGTGGAGTTGAACTACAACCTGACCGGGTTCTCGCTCTTCCCGGTGGACATCTTCATACCGAACGGCCTCACTGCCCGGGCCGAAGCGAGGCAGGAATGAGAAAGACTACTTCGCTCGCGCGTTTTATACGCCGACTGCATTCGGACGAACGCGGCATCGCGGCCATCTTCCTTGGGCTTTCCCTGGCGGCCATTGTCGGTCTTTCGGCCCTGGCCGTGGACGTAGGCTGGATGCAGTACAATCGCAGCCGCCTTCAGACTGCGGCCGACGCCGGAGCGTTGGCGGGTGCGGGCACGCTCTTGGCCAAGGGATCGGACCTTTCGGCCGTGCGCGACGCATCCCTGACCTTCGGCCGTGCGAATCTGCTGAGCGAAGAGCAGCCCACCAAGGCCATCACCAATACGGACGTGGGCTTTCTGTGCGACGGCGTGCCCTGCCTCTCCATGCCCAACCAGATCGAGGTCACGGCCGGGTTCGAGGCCGCGCGCGGCAATCCGCTGCAACTCTTCCTGGCCGGGGTTATCGGCACGCCCACGGCCGACGTCTCAGCCTCGGCGCGGGCGGGCATCGTTGGCGTGTGCGAAAGCGCCTGCCTCAAGCCTTTCAGCATCCCGGCCAAGTTCACCTGGGACGACACCTGCGACCCCGATTCCAAAAAGCGCAACAACGGCAAGCTCGATCCGGCCAGCGCCTGCGAGATGGCCTCCATCGTCGCGCCCGGCTACAACGACGCCGACGCGGGCACGCAGATCCTGCTCAAGCCCGGCGATCCGCACGATGCCTTCGTGCCCAGCTTCTACAACCTGGTGAACTTTCCGCCCAAAAACAAGGGGACACCCGTCACCGGCGGCTCGGAACTTCGCAGCAACATCGCGGGTTGCACCGCCAGCAATTCCGTGGTCGTACAGATCGAGGACGAATTGCAGATCGAGCCCGGCAACTCCATGGGGCCGGTCAAGCAGGGCATCAGCGACCTCATCGCCCAGGACGCTGGCGCATACTGGGATAGCTCCACCAAATCCATCAAGGGCAGTGCTTACGCCAATCCCCTGGACAGCCCGCGCGTGAGTCTGATGGCCTTCTACGACCCCAAGCGGCCACCCACCTCGGGCCGCAACACCATCTTCGTGCAGCAGGTCGGGGCCATCTTCATCGAGAGCCTGAGCGGCAACGGCGACGTGCAGGCGCGCTTCGTCCGTGCCGTGGCCAAGGGCGATGTGAAGGCCGGCGGCGACTGCATGCTCAAGATCAGCCGTATGCTGCGCGACTTCGGCCGAGGCGGATGACAGGCCGCCCCAAAAATCCCATCTGCCGCGTTGTCGCGAAAGCCGGATCAGGGACGCTTCCCTATCCGGCTTTCGGCTCGTGCAGCACCCGCTCGGGCCGGGTGTAGACGTTCATCCGCGCGCGTTCCAGAAAGCCGATCACGGTCATGCCGAGTTTCCCGCCAAAATCCACGGCTAGGCTCGTGGGCGCGGACTGCCCGGCCAGCACCTCGGCCCCGAGCATGCCCGCCTTGAGCACCATCTCGTAGGACAAGCGCGAGGAGACGAGCACGGTGTGGGCGCGTTCCCTAAGCCCCAGGCGCAGCGTCTTGCCGATGGCCTTGTCCAGGGCGTTGTGGCGGCCGATGTCCTCGGCGAAGGCCAAGACCTCGCCCGAGGCATCGGCCACGGCCGCGCTGTGCGTGGAGCCGGTCAGCGCGAAGACCTCCTGCAGGCCAAGCACCTTCTCCCGCAGATCCCACAACGCCTGGGCCGTAAAAGGCGTCGTGCGCGTCACGGGCGCGATGTCGGCATGGACCTCGGCCAGGCTGCCCTTGCCGCACAGACCGCAACTCGACTTGCTGACCTGCCCACGCTGCCGGGCCAGCCGCTCGGCCCTGTCCTTGCCGCCGCGCGCAAGGCGCACGAAGATGCGGCCCTCGCCCATGCTCCCGGCGCAGTGCTCCATGCCCTCCATTTCCTCGGGGCCGCAGATCAGCCCCTCGGTGAAGCAGAACCCAAGCGCCAGATCGTGATCCTCGCCCGGCATGCGCATGGTCATGGCGTAGGGCACGTCGTCGATCACGATCTCAAGCCCTTGCTCCACGGTCAGGTCGTCGTCGAACAGTTCCTCGGAATGGGGCCGCAGGCGGCGGACAGGGCGGTGCGTGACGGACATTTCGACTCCTGACGCCGCGCCGGAAAAACGGGCGGCATCTCGTTCCCGATCGTTCTAGTTTGCATCCAGGCGCACGAGGGCGTCCGGAAAATTGTGCGCCAGATAACGGCCCGCGATGATCCGGGCGGCGGCGCAGGCCACGAATTCGTTCAATTCCGGCAGTGAGGTCTGGGCGTTGAAGCGACCCAGATGCGGCCCCGTGGCAAGGGCGATGTCCTCCCTGCCTTGCTCCGCTTTCGCCGCCTCTTCGGGCGGCATCCCGCGCGCCACAAGGAATTCCTCGAAGGCAACGCGGCCGAGCCTGCCTTGGTCCTCGACCCGGAACAACTCTTCCATGTAGCGGTCCACGCCCATCTCCTCGACCATGCGCCGGGCCAGATGGGCCGCGTCGAAAGGCAGCGCGCCCGTGAACGGCTCCCCGGCGAAGCCGAGGTGCATGCGCGCGAACCCTTGCCCCACGAGGCGGGTCAGCAACTCCTCGTCGAAGCAATGGCGGGCGTCGGCGGGCGAGCCGTCCGGCGCTATCCCCCGGCAGGCGGGCTTAGCGGCCCGAAACCAGCTTCCAGCCACGAGCAGCAGCGCCATCAGGGCGTTGCCAAGCGCCCGGTGCAGCGCCTGCCCCTGGCCGGGCCAGCGCGCCAGGTGCTCGAAGTCGCGCAGCCCCGTGGCCCCGAAATTCGGATGGCGGCACGAAGCCAGCCATTGGTCCAGGCGGCCCATGCGCCGCCAGTCGTACACGCCCTGATCGCCTCGCCGCGTCTGGGCCGTGCGGTTGTGAAAAAGCGGGATGGGATCCTCGTGCACGATGCCGCGCCCCGCGAGCAGGCCGAACAACTCGGCCGCGCGCAGCCACATCTCGCAAAACTCCTCAGCCCCCGGCCTGCCGCCGCACAACAACTCGTTGGGATAGACGAAGTAGTCGGCCGGGGCCACGAAACAAAGGGCCAGCCCGCGTGGATGAAGCCCCGGCTCGCGAAGCCCGCGCAACGCGACCAGCGGACAGCCGTGCACAGGCAGGGGAACGGGCGCCTCGAAGCGCACGGGGAAGGATTCGCGGGAAAGAAGATCCATCCAGGCGGCCTCGCGGCCCAGACCCAATCCGTCCTCGCCGCTCCTGGCCCGCTTGACCACAAGCAGACGCTTGCCCGGAAGGTCGAAGAGCAGGCTTCGCCCCGCGCGGCGGGGCTTCACGCCCTGCGCGCCGACCTGGGCGAGCACCTCGTCAAGCTCCACGGCCTTGGCACGGCCGGGATCGCAGGGCGAAAGGCGCGGTCCCGGCGCAACCGAGACGAGCCCGCCCATGACGTCGGAGACTGCCAGGCGGGCCTTGCGCGTACCCTCACGCAACATGGCGTCGAGCACGGCCAGGGCCCGGCTCGCCAGGGATGGCGGCATGCCGGGCCGAAGCAGCATGGCGAGCCCGCGCGCGGCCTCGCGGTAGAGGTGGTGCGCATTTCTTTGCGCGTCGTGGACGAAATTGGTGAGGATGGTCTCAAGCGCCTTCACGGTGCGTTCGGGCACGTCCGCGCCCAGTCTGTCGGCCTCGGCGCGAAGCGCCCGGGCGTTCAGCCAGGTCACGGTGAAATCGCGCTGCACCGCGCGCGAGGCGAGATCGGCGTCGGGAAAGTAGTGCACGTCCCCGGCTACCTCATCCCGCGACGGATTTGAAGCCTTTTTGCTTCGGCCGGACTACCGCGGCAGGCTGCCTCCCCATCTCGCAGGCCGCTCAAAAAGCGACAGATGCAAGGCGCAAGAAGAATCCAGACCCTCGCGTATTGGCAATACGCGAGGGTCTGGATTCTTTGCAGCAACGAAGCAGATGGTGCTTTTTCAGCGGCCTGCTGCGGCGCGGCAGGCGCGCGCCCGCCGCACCCGCTCCATGATCTTCTTGACCAGCAGCGGAAATATGCCGAGCAGGACGAACGAGCCGATCAGAGCGGGCGAGAGCACGTCGCCCAGGCTCTCGATGCGGCCGAGCTGCGCCCCTGCGTTGACGTAGACGATGGTGCCCGGCAGCATGCCGAGTTGCGAGACCCAATAGAAGGTGAACAGGCGCATGGGCGTAAGGCCCATGGCCAGGTTCAGGACGAAGAACGGCACGGCCGGGATGAGCCTGAGCGTGAAGAGATAGAAGGCCCCCTCGCGGGCCACGCCTTGGTTGATGCGGGCCAGACGCTCGCCGAAGCGGCCCTGCACCCAGTCGCGCAACAGGAACCGGGCCAGGCCGCAGGCCAGGGTGGCCCCGATGGTGCTGGCGAAGGAGATGAGCAGGAGCGCGGGCGTGAAGCCGAAGACCGCGCCGCCCGCGAGCGTCATGATCGTCGCGCCGGGCAGGCTCAGGGCCGTGACCAGAACGTAGCCCGCGAAATAGCCCGCATAGGCGGCGGCCGTGTTCTCGGCCACGAAACGGGAAAGCTGCTCACGGTTCTCCTTGAGGGCGTCCAGCGTCAGGTGCTCGTGCAGCCCCAGGCCGAAAAAGGCGGCCACGCCCAGGACGACCAACGCCATGACGCCGAGCCGGGCGGCGCGCGACCGGCTCACGAGCGACCGCCCGAAAGAAGCCCGAGGGACTGCGCCCCGAAGAAGGCCGCGCCGAAGAGGCCGCTTCGCTCGTCGCGGTTGAGGCGGATGGGCACGGCCGCAAGCTGGGCGTGGTATCTGGGCGAGAGCACGAATTCGTCCCTGAAGTCGTCGTTGTCCACGAGATGCGGGTTCTTGGCCGCCACCCCGCCCGCGATCACGAGCCCGGCGAAGGCCACCACGCACAGCGTGTAGTGGCGCGCGGCGCGACCATAAAAACGGGCGAAGAGTCTGGCCGTGGGCGAACCGGGCGCGGCGCGGGCCGCTGCTTCGCCGGGCGAGAGGTCCTCGCCGGTCAGATAGCGGTGCAACAGCGCGAGGCCGGGGCCGGAGACGACCACGTCGCCGAAGGCGTAGGGCAGGCCGAGTTCCGTGCGGAGGAAGGCGTGAAACGCCTCTTCCTCCTCGCCGATGAAGGCGAAGGCCGTGTGCCCGGCCTCGGCGGGCACGGCCAGATAGCCGCCCTTGCCGTCGGGCAGCGTGGCGCAGTGGCCAAGGCCGGTGCCCGCGCCGATGACCGCCAGGGGCGCGCCGGGATCGGGCGTGCCGGGCTTGATCTCCAGAGCGTGGTCCATGACGGCCGTGCGGCTGGCGTAGCCCTGGGCCGCGAAATCGTTGACCAAGCGCACGAAAAGCCCCTGGAGGTGGTTGTCCGGGTCGTCGAGGTCGATGTCCCAGGGGATGTTGGCCATGCTCGCGTAGCGGCCGCGCTCCACGGGTCCGGGCACGGCCAGCACCGTGGCCGCGCACGAACCGGGCGAATGCGGAAAGCCCGAGGCCGTGAGCGCTTGCAGCAGCCCAACGAAGGACGGGGCCGAGGGTGTGGGCAGCCAGACCTCTTCCAGGGGACGAAGCGTTGCGTCTGCCGCCTCGAAGGCCTGGAAGCGGCTGTTGGTGCCACCGATGTCGGCTGCGAGGATGATCGCCATGATGCATGGTTTAGCAGATGCCCAGGCGCGGTGACAAGCGACAATACCGTTTCGAGGCCCGATTGCATCCACGCTGCGCCGCCACGACAAGGCAGGCGGAAACGCCAGGTGTCAGAATGAAAGCAAGCAAGCTGGCTTTTGCCCCGGCGCAAAAGCTGCTATGTTCGGTCAGCCGTGACATATCCATTTCCGGCATGTACCCGTAAAAAAAGGCCGTGAGCATGAACCGCACCCTGTATCTCGACACCGTGCCCATTCCCGATGCCCTGACGGCGCTCAAGAAGGAACTCGACCGCGACGCGCTCATCGCGCCCGAGACGATTCCCACGGACCAGGCGCTCTCCCGCGTCCTGGCCGGGCCGGTCATCGCCCGCTACTCCTCGCCCACCTTTCACGCCGCGGCCATGGACGGCATCGCCGTGGCGGCCGAGACCACCTTCGCCGCGCGCGAGGGCTCGCCCGTGCGCCTTTCGCCGGGTAGCGGCTTCACCTCCGTGAACACCGGCAATCCGCTGCCCGAAGGGCGCGACGCGGTGATCATGGCCGAGCACGTGACCTTCGACGCCGACGGCGCGGCGCTCATCGAGGCCCCGGCCTTTCCCTGGCAGCACGTGCGCCGCATCGGCGAGGACATCGTGGCCACGGAACTGGTGCTGCCGCGCGGCCGCACCCTCACGGCCTTCGATCTGGCCGCCCTGCTCTCGGCGGGCGTCTTCGAGGTCGAGGTCACGGGCACGGCGCGCATGGCCGTGATCCCCACGGGCGACGAGGTGCTGGACTACACCGAGCGTCCCGTGCCCGGCCCGGGCCAGGTCGTGGAGAGCAATTCGGTGATGCTCGTGAACATGGCCAAAAACGCGGGCATCAGGGCCGAGCGCTTCGCGCCCGTGCCCGACGATCCGGCCGCGCTCGAAGCGGCGGCGAGAAAGGCGCTTGCGGCCGGATTCAACGTGGTCGTGCTCGGCGCGGGCTCGTCCGCCGGAACCAAGGACTACACGCGCGGCGTGATGGAACGCCTGGGCCGGGTGGTGGTGCATGGCGTGGCCGCCATGCCGGGCAAGCCCGCCCTGCTCGGCGTGGCCGAAAACGGCTCGCTTCTCGCGGGCGCGCCGGGCTACCCGGTGTCTGCGGCCGTGGCCTTCGAAAAACTCGTCCTGCCCCTGTGCTGCTGGCTCGAAGGCCGGGCCGCGCCGCGCCGCGCGCGGCTGCCCGTGCGCCTGGCCCGCCGCGTGCCCTCACGGCCCGGCATGGAGGAGTTCGTGCGCCTGGCCGTGGGCCGCGTGGGCGAGGACTACGTGGGCCTGCCCCTGGCGCGCGGGGCCGGACTCATCACCTCGCTGACCAACGCCCAGGCCGTGGCCGCGCTCCCGGCCGCGTGCGAGGGAGTGGAGGCGGGCGAGACCGTTCAGGCCGAACTCTACGTGTCCCAGGAGGAGCTCGACGCCACGCTGGTGGTGGTGGGCAGCCACGACAACACGCTCGACCTTTTGGCCGACGCGCTGATGGGCCAGCCCGAGCCGGTGCGGCTGGCCTCGTCCCACGTGGGCAGCATGGGCGGCATCGCGGCCCTCTCGTCCAGGCAGGCGCTGTGCGCCGGGGCGCACCTCTTCGACCCCGAGACAAACGACTTCAACTTTCCCTTCCTCGCGCGCCACGCGCCGGACCTGGACGTGGCCGTGATCGCCCTGGCCGTGCGCCATCAGGGATTGATCGTGCCAAAGGGCAATCCCAAGAACATCGCGGGCGTGGCCGACCTCGCGCGGCCGGACGTGGTCTTCGCCAACCGCCAGCGCGGCGCGGGCACGCGCATCCTCCTCGACCACCACTTGAAGCTGGCCAAGATCAGGCCCGACCAGGTGCGCGGCTACGACAAGGAGGAGTTCACGCACATGGCCGTGGCCGTGAACGTGCGCACGGGCACGGCGGACTGCGGACTGGGCGTTTACGCGGCGGCCAAGGCGCTGGATCTGGGCTTCGTGCCCCTGGCGCGCGAGCGCTACGACCTGCTCATCCCGCGCGCGGCCCTGGACGATCCGCGCATCGCGGCGCTGCTCGCCATCGTGCGCGACCCGGCCTTTCAGGCGCATGTGCGCGACCTGGGCGGGTACGAGACCGACCTTTCCGGCCGCGAGATGCGGCCGGGCATGGGGCTGGGCGGGGAAGGCTGAAGAAGGACGATATTCAGACGGTTTTGCCGCCAAGCGCGGCCAGATCATCCAGGATGATCGCGGCCGCGCGGCCCGGCGCGCCGGGTTCGCCCATGCGCGAGCGAAGATCCGCCAGCCGCGCGCGGACCCGATCGAGCCTGGCGGGCTCGTCCAGCCATTCCAAGGCCTTGGCCGTGATGCCGGGGGCGCGCGCGTCGTCCTGCAGAAGCTCGGGAAAGACCGCCTCGTCGAGGATGAGGTTCGGCAGGCTGACGTACTTCACGTCGATGATCCTGCGCGCCAGGGCGAAGGTCAGGTTCGAGAGCCGGTAGCACACCACGGTCGGCGTCCCGATGAGCGCCGATTCGAGCGTCACGGTGCCCGAGGCCGCGACGAGCAGCGAGGCCCGGCGCATGGCCCGGTAACGGTCGCTTGGCTCCACGATGGTCATGGGCACGTCCGAAGGCCAGCCCGCGAGCAACGCCTCGCGCTCCACCGAGGGCGCGCGGATGACCTCGAAGCGAAGGCCGGGGCGGGCGCGCGAAAGCTCGCGCGCGGCCGCGCCGAACTCGGTCAGGAGCGCGTGCAGCTCCTTTCGCCTGCTGCCGGGCAGAATGCCCACCAAATCCGCCTCGGGCGTCATGGCGTCGATTTCGGCGAAGGGAATCTCATCCATGAGCGGATGGCCGATGAAGGCCGCGCGCACGCCGTGCGATTCGTAGAAGGCCTGCTCGAAGGGCAGGATGCACAGTATCTCGCGGGCGTGCCTGGCCAGGAAGCGGACCCGCCCCGTGCGCCAGGCCCAGACCTGCGGGCTGATGTAGAAATAGCAGGGGATGGACAGGCGGCGGGCCATGCGGGCCAAAAAGAAATTGTAGTCCGGCGTGTCGAGCAGAATCAGGGCCTTTGGCCGCCTGCGCTTGAGTTCCCGCCAGGTGCCCGCGAGCATGCGCACGATGCGCGGCAGGGCGTGGAAAACCTCGGTCAGCCCGAGCGTGGAGAGCATGCGGCTCTCGTAGAGAAGCTCCATGCCCGCCTCGGCCATGGCCGGACCGCCCATGCCGATAAAGCGGAGTTTCGGATCGCGGGCCGAAAGAGCCCGGATGAGCGCCGCGCCGTGCATGTCGCCCGAGGCCTCGCCCGCGTTGATCCAGATGCTGTTTTCGCCGTTTTCCGGCATGCGCCCCGCCTCGAAATGGATGTTGAAATCGACCGCCCCTCGTACTATCCTGCGTCCCTAAACACAAGCGGGACGCCTGCGGGAGCCTGCCTGACGGCCGGGCCGTGGCCAAGGCCAAAGAGCCCCCGCCGTCCGAGCCCTTGACCGCCGCACGGCACGGCACTCCCCAAAACCGAATCCGGCTCCCCCAAAACGACGAAGGACCCCATGAAAGAAATGAACGTCGCGGTCATCGGCCTTGGCTGGATGGGCAAGGTCCATCTGCGCAACTATTCCCAGATGTCCAAGGTCAACGTCGTGGGCGTCATGGACCTCGACTCTTCCGTGCTGGAAGAGGTCGGCATGACATATGATGTGCCCCTGTTCACGAAACTTGACGCCCTGCTCGACCAAAAGCCGGATGCCGTGTCCGTGTGCGTGCCCACCGTGCATCACCACGTCACCGCCATGGCCGTGATCGAGCGCGGCATCCCCTTGCTCGTGGAAAAGCCCCTGGCGGCCTCCGCGGCCGAGGGTCGAGAGATCGTGGAGGCCGCCAAGGCGCGCAGCGTGCCACTCATGGTCGGCCACATCGAGCGCTTCAACCCTGCCGTGGAACGGGTAAAAAGCCTGCTCGAAGAAGAGAACCACGTCATCTCCATCATCTTCGAACGCGTGGGGCCCTACCCGCCGCGCATCCAGGACGTGGGCGTGGTGCGCGACCTTGCCTCGCACGACATCGACCTGGCCTGCTTCCTGACCGGCTCGCGTTACAAGCGCATCTCGGCCTTCACCTCGAAGAACATCGGCAGCCACGAGGATACGGTCATCCTCTCGGGCGAGATGGAGTCCGGCGTGCTCGTGCAGATCAACTGCAACTGGGTCACGCCCTACAAGTCGCGCCAGATCCGCGTGGCCACGCAGTCGCGCTACATCGAGTCCAACCTCATCACCCAGCAGGTCAAGGAATACAGCAAATTCGAGAGCTACCAGGCCAGCTACTCGGTGCGCGAATGGCCCGTGGTCTTCCGCGAACCCGTGCGCGAGGAGCTGACCCGCTTTCTCGCGGCCGTGCGCGACGGCGCGCCCATGCCCATCACCGGCGAGGAAGGGCTGTACGTCATCGAGACCATCGAGCGCGTCGATTCCTGCGCCTGCGGCGTGGCCAGCGCCTGAAATCGCGCCTGCGGGTTGCGCCGACGGGCGAAAGGGCTTAGAAAAGCAATCATGGAAACTTGATTTTCCCCCTTTCGCCCTGCAGACGAGGAGGCAGACATGTCCAAGGACAACGTTCAGAAATCGATGGGGCTCTTCGCGGCGGTCTTCGCCCATACCGGCCATATCTCCAAGGAAGAGGCGCTCGCCATGTCGGGCCTCTCGCCCTCGGCCTTTGAAGAAGTCTACGCCAAGGCCGCCTTGGTGGCCAATAAGGTCCAGGCCGCGCAGGTCAACAAGGTCGAGGAATTCGTGAACGGACTGGGCGACGAGCTCGACGACTACATGGGCTCCCTGTTCAAGTAGTCAGCAAAGCTTCGTGGCGCGCCTCGCGCGCGCCACGACCCGCCCCCCATGCTCGACGTCTCCCTCGCCCTGGCGCTCGTCGCGCTGCAAATCCCCGACATCTGGACGACCAACCGCATTCTTGCCTGCGGCGGCCGCGAACTCAACCCCGGCGTGCGCCTGCTCATGCGCATGGGCTCGCGCTGGTGGTGGCCAAAGGTGGCCATCGCCGTGATCGCGGCGGGCATCTTGGTCGCGCTGAACGACCCCGTGGCTCGGGTGACGCTCATCCTGCTCAATGTCGTCTATCTCGCCGTGGTCGCCTCAAACTTCCGCCAGCTCGCCCGCTGTCGCCCCCGCCCCCGACGCCATCTTGACTGAAAAGAGTGAACAAGGCATGGACGGTAAACGGGGGGAAGCAATGAGCAAATACGTCCTCAAGCTGTACGTCACCGGGCACACCTCGGCCTCGGTGCGGGCCGCAGCCAACCTGCGCCGCATTTGCGAAGAGGAACTTGGCGGTCAGTACGAATTGTTCATCATCGACATCCTGGAACGCCCGCAACTCGCCCAGGATGAAAAGATCCTGGCCACGCCCATGCTTATCAAGGAATTGCCCCTGCCGCTTCGCCGCGTCATCGGCGATCTCTCGAACAAGGAGCAGGTCCTTTTGGGCCTGGATTACTACCCTGCCGTCTGACGCCCTCCGACCCCTTCTCGCCCCGCGCACGGTGCAGGTCGCGGGCGTGCGCTCCCGCGCAGAGGCGCGCATGCTGCTCGCGGCCGGGGTCGATCTGCTCGGCTTTCCCCTGCGCCTGCCCGTGCACACGCCGGACTTGAGCGAGGACGAGACCGCGCGCCTCATCCACGCCTGCGTGCCGCCCACGCGCGCCTGCCTCATCACCTACGAGACCGACCCCGCAGCCGTGGCCGATCTGGCGCGTCTTCTCGGCGCGCGCTGGGTGCAACTGCACGCCGACGTCGCGCCGGGCGTGGTGGCGGAGCTTCGAAACGCGGCCCCAGAGCTGGGACTCATCGCCGCCTTGGTGGTGCATGGTGAGGATCATGACGCGCTCGTCGCGCGCGGTCTCGCCCTGGCCCCGTTCGTGGACGCCTGCATCACCGACACCTTCGATCCCGAAAGCGGCGCGCGCGGGGCCACGGGCAAGACGCACGACTGGTCCGTGAGCGCGGCGCTGGCGCACGCCCTGCCCGTGCCGCTGCTGCTCGCGGGCGGGCTCACCCCAGACAACGTGGCGGCGGCCGTGCGCGCGGTCCGGCCCTTTGGCGTGGACGCCCACACCGGCCTCGAAAACGAGCGTGGCGACAAGGACGAGGCCAAGGTCAGGGCCTTCGTGCGCCGCGCCAAGGAAGCGCTCGGCCGCGTCTCCGGCAGCCAGCGGGCATAGCGGGCCGTTGCCGAACTCCGCTCCAAAGCGATGAGCGGCCCCGGAGACGGCCGCAACTTCCTCTCCAGTCGGTATCCGGCGCGTTCAATTCGTGTTTTCCTACGACCGCGAAGCTCCTTGAGACCGCCTCTTCCTGACCGGAGAACACGCCCGCCCCGTTCAACCAGGTTTTTTCCCCGCGCCGGACCTCAAGTTTTTCCGAGCGCATCCGATAGGGCGAATATGAACGTCTCTCCGCTCGCCCTGAGCTACGGCCAGGGGTCCATCTTCGGCGCCACGTCCGCCTCGGGCACGCAAGGCGGGGGCATCATGCCCCAGGTCGCGGCCGCGCGTCTCGACCGCCAGGCCGCCCAGACGCGGACCCTTGAAGATGCGGAGATGATCGTCTCGCGTCTGGCCGAAACGGCCGTCATCGGCGAAAACGGCGGGCTGAACGGCCAGGAGCTTTCCCGGGCCCTGGTCGATGCCTCGCGCTGGCTGGCCGAGAGCTACGGGGAGCAGACCGGCCGGGCCTTCATGGGCATCATGGCCGGATACGCCGGAGGCGGGACCGTCGACGAGACGGCGCTCGGCAAGGGCATGCTCGCGGCCGTCCGCTTCATGGACAAAAACCACGGCATCGCGGCCGGGGATGCCCTGGCGCACAAGCTGAACGCGGACCTGAACGTCCAGGTGAACGATTATTTCGACAACGGCCTGAACGAAAAGCTCTACACGAACACCGTCCTGCCCTCGGACGCGGGCCGCACCATTTCCATGGCCGTGGCGGGCATTGCCGAGCGCTTCGGGCCGGAGGCTGCGGCCTCGGCAGAATCGCTGCTGCTCGACTCCATCAAGGACAAGGGGCTGGCCAAGGGGCTGCGCGAAGGGCTGACCGAGATGCTCGATCGCCTGGAGGAGCAACTCACGCACGATCCTGGCGCGTCAAACGACCTCCAGAAAGCCTCCACGGCTGGTCTTAACGGCCTCTTCGGCCAGGCCGTGGCCGCCTCGAACTCCGCCTTGGACCTGCCCAGGGGCTCGCTCCTCAACGTCGCCGTCTGATCGGCCCGGCCAGGATTCCCGCGCCGCCATCTCCAGGCCGCGAGGGCTCGCCGTCCTTTGCCCTTTCGCCTTCAGACCTTTTGCTCGACCTCGGTGAAACACGGCAGGCAAAGCGTCTTGCCCGCGAAGCGGCGCGTGCGCGACTCCATGGCCCGCTCGCCGCACTCCTCGCAGACCAGGCTTTGCAGGATGCGCGCGGGCCTGACCGGGGGCGCGTCCACCACGCTCAGGCTGAACATCTCGCCCAGATCGAGGGACATCAGGCGACGCTGCAACCCCTCGCGCAGCTCGGCCGCGCGCGCCTTCTCCTCGGGCGTGGCCAGGCCGTCCTGGATGCGGCCCATGAGTCGCCCCATCTCCTTGTCCGTGCCGCCGCGCGCCTCTGGCCGGAGCAAAAGCCGAAAACCCTTGCCCGCCGCGCGGTCGAAGAAAGTGAAGGCCATCTTGCCGTAATCCCTGTGCACCAGATTGCCCTTGCCGAAGGTGCAGCCGGTCAGGGCCTGGATGGCGTCCACGCCGCACATGTCGGTCTCCGTGATGCAGACCCAGTCGCCGCTCGGCTCGCCGAGCTCGCGCAGGGCCATCTCGGCGGCGCGAAGCCCGATGGTCAGGCCGGGGCAGGAATGGCCGTGAAAGGCCACGACCTTGGCGATGGTTTCAGGATTCAGGGTGCAGGCCATGGTTCCTCCGTGGGGGTTCGATTCCGGGGCAGGACGACTGGCAGCCCCTGGTGATGGATGATATCGACGGGTACGCCGTAAACGTCCTCGACGACCCGCGCGCAGACGTCGTCGCGGCCGCACAGGGCGTGGACGCGCCCCTCGCGGACGAAGAGGAAGGCGTCCGCATAGCGTAGCGCCGTGTTCAGATCGTGCATGGTCATCACGGCGGCCACGCCGTGGCCCCTGATGATGCCGCGCAAGGTGTCGAGAATACCGATCTGATTGCGCAGATCAAGGGAGCTTGTCGGTTCGTCGAGCAGGAGCACGCGCGGCTCCTGCACCAAGGCGCGGGCGATGCACACGCGCTGGAACTCCCCGCCGCTCATGCTGTCGATGGGGCGCAGCGCAAGGTGGGAGAGGCCCACTTGGCGCAGGGCCGCGTCCACCAGGCACAGATCGCGCCGCGAGGGCCGAAGGCCCATGTGCGGCATGCGGCCGAGCAGCACGGCGTCGTAGGCGGTCATGCGGCCCGTTTCGCCGCGCTGCGCCACGTAGCCAAGATGCTTGGCGATCTCCTCCCGGCGCATGCGCATCACGTCGCCGCCTTCCACGAACACGGCCCCGCCCTTGGGCTTGAGCATGGCGCAGATGCAGCGCAACAGCGTGGTCTTGCCCACGCCGTTTGGCCCGAGCACGGCCAAAAGCTCGCCCGGCTTGACGGCGAAACCGATGGCCTCGATCACGCTTTGCCCGTTGTAGGCGAAGGACAGCCCGTCCACCCTAAGGCTCATCGCCGCACCCCCGTGATGAGCATGGAGAGGAACGCTGGCGCGCCGAGCATGGCTGTGAGGATGGAGACGGGCAGCACGTGCGGGGCCAGGACGAGGCGCGCGGCCATGTCCGAAGCCAAAAGCAGCGCCGCGCCCACAAGGCAGCTTGCGGGCAGGAGAAAGCGGTGGTCGTCGCCGATGATGCGGCGCACGATGTGGGGACACACGAGCCCCACGAAGCCGATCACTCCAAGGAAGGAGACGATGGTGGCCGTGAGCAGCGAAGCCACCAGCATGCCCGCGAGGCGCACGCGGGAAACACGCACGCCAAGCCCCCGGGCCGTCTCGTCGCCCGCGTCGATGGCGTTGTAGCGCCAGCGGTTGAGCGAGAAGTAGATGATGGAGGGCACGACCACGGCGAACAGGATGCCGACTTCGCGCCAGCCCGCGCGACCAACGTCGCCGAAGGTCCAAAAGACCATGGCCGCGAGCTGCACGTCGTCCGCGAAATACTGCAGGAACATGGAGCCGGCCGTGAACAGCGCGCCCAGGGCCACGCCGCACAGGACCATGACCTCGGGCGTGGCCCCGCGCATCCGGGCCACGGCGATGATGACCAGGGAGGCCGCCAGGCAGAAGACGAAGGCGCAGGCCGTGGTCAGCATGGGGTCGCTGATGGTCACCGCGCCCACGCTCGTGCTCTGCATGACGCCAGAGCCAAGGACCATGACCGCGAAGGCCGCGCCGAAGGCCCCGGCCTGCGAAATGCCCAGGGTGAAGGGGGAGCCCAAGGGGTTGCGCAAGATGGACTGCATGGCCGTGCCCGCCGCCGCGAGCCCTGCCCCGGCGGCCACGGCGGCCAGGGCGTGGGGCAGGCGGATGTGCCAGATGATGGCCTCGAAGCGCGACGGCTCGCCGACGCCCAGCAGGATGCGCACGACCTCGGCCATGGGGATGCTGACCGCGCCAAGCGACACCCCGGCCACGAGCAGCGCGAGGGTCGTGACCAGGCACGCGGTCAGGAAGAACGTCTTGCGGCCGATGTAGGCGCTGTACTCGCGGGGAATCTCCCCGTGCTCGAAATGGCTCACGCGTTTCGTCCCACCGTTGCGCGTCTACGGCCGCACTTTGATCGGCGCGAAAACCATCCCCTCGAAGTCGCTTTGCAGCCTGTCGAAAACCGGCTTGCCCACGAGGAACGTGTATATCTCGTCGGCCTTGGCCACGGGCTCTACGTCGGCGAAGGCTTCGGGGTAGAGCGTCTTGCCGATGAAGTAGGCGTTGGCCAGGATGGAGTCGAAGTTCTGCGTGTAGGAATTGTAGGGCAAGACGCCGTAGACCCGCCCCTTGTTGGCGGCTGAAAGCCCGGCATAGGCCGGGTCGGTGCGCAACTCCTCAAGCCCGCTCGCCTGGCCGCTCAAGCGCGTTGTGGCCACGTCGAGGAAGAC
Organism: Alkalidesulfovibrio alkalitolerans DSM 16529; assembly: GCF_000422245.1. Classification (NCBI taxonomy): domain Bacteria; kingdom Pseudomonadati; phylum Thermodesulfobacteriota; class Desulfovibrionia; order Desulfovibrionales; family Desulfovibrionaceae; genus Alkalidesulfovibrio; species Alkalidesulfovibrio alkalitolerans. The sequence goes on along the minus strand of NZ_ATHI01000030.1, from coordinate 130,136 downwards.
GATTTCCGGATCCCAGACGATGATCTGCTCCTTGGAGACGTCCGCGTGCGACAATTCCGCTCCCGTGGCCAGGGAGGCGGCCACGTTGCGCGCGCCAAGGAACGCGAACGGCGCGTACGCCGGTTCGGTGGAGCGAAAGCCGTGGCCGCCGCGCATGGCCAGACCGCCGACGTAGCAACTCGGCCGCGCCGCCTCGGACACAAGGGCCGCGCGCCGCCGCAGATCGGCCTCGGCCGCGTCGAAATAGGCGATGACCTCTTCGGCGCGCCCGGCCTTGCCGACCACCTCGGCCATGATCCTGAGCGCGGCGTTCAGGTCGGCGCGGCCATGGGTCAGGTTGCCGTAGTTGACGACCACAACCGGAATACCGGTCTTTTCCTGCAACTGGATGGGGTCATGACCCGAGGTCGCGTAGGTCTTGAGGATGACCTGGGGCTGGGGGTCGAGGCCGACGATCAGTTCGGGATTGTCAAATCCCCTGAACTCCCCGAAAAGCGGATAGTCCTTGAACTGCGGATTGGCGATGGCGTAAGGCCGCGCGTCCACCTGCGCGCCGCGCTTCTCGATGCTGTCCACGGCCACGATCAAGTCCTGCGCCCCGAGGTAGGTCAGCAGACGCAGGCTGCCCGATCCCGAACAGATGACCCGCTCCACGGTTTCGGGGATGGTCACGGTGCGGCCCATGGCGTCCACCACGGTACGCGCCGAAGCGCACGGCGCGACCAGAAGAACGGAGACAAATACGAGAAGCGGAAAGAGGCGGTGAAAACGCATGCGAACCTCCGAATTCATCCCGAAAAAGTATATTATAAAGAAAATCGTGCCACGAAACAAATACACACAGCACCCCTATCCGTCAAACTGGTACGGGGTTGCCGGGCACGTGCCGACGGATGATCAGGAAGCGGTTTCGGTGTCGTCTGAGGCTGCGTCGTCGCACTGGCCCGACTCGTCCAAAGCGGCCGGACAGGTCGATTGCTCCAGGTGTTTGCGCAGGATGCGGAACAACTCGCGCGAGGAGCGCGGCGGCTTGCCCTTTTTGGCCTCGCCCGCGGCAGTTCTGGCGAGCTGACGCGCGCGCTGCACGTCGAGGTCCGGGAACTCGGCCAGGATTTCGTCGAGGATGGCCGCATCGCCCGCGATGAGACCGTCGCGCCAGCGCTCCAGGCGCTTGAAACGCGCCGCGTCCAGGGCCTTGGCCTCGTCGACCTCGGTGAACAGGGCTTCCACGGCGGCCGTGTCCGTCTCGCGCATCAGGCGGCCCAGGTACTGGATCTGGCGGCGGCGGCCTTCGTTGTCCGTGATGCGCGCCGCGAGCAGCACGGCCTCGTAAAGATCATCGGACAGGCCGAGCTTTTTGAGCCGCGCGGGCGACAGGCTCACCAGCCGCTCGCCGAGCTTTTGCAGGGCGTGCATCTCGCGCTTGACCTGGGAGCGGGACTTGATCGTCGGGTCGAAATCGTCGTCATCGTATCGCATGTTGATCCCTATGAGTGAAAAAAGCGTGTCACTCGGCCTTGCCACGGCCGTGTTCCCGGCGCATACTCCATACCCCATGGAAGGCCAAGCGGAAAAGAAGACCATTCGGCTGGAAGCCCCGGTCAAGGGGATGCACTGCGCGGCCTGCCAGGCGCGCATCGAACGCGTCCTCGCCAAGACGCCGGGCGTGCGCGAGGTGGCGGTGAACCTGGCCGCCGAAACCATGGCCGTGGAATACGACCCGGACGCGCTGTCGCCCCAGGCCATCGCCAAGGCCGTGGCCGACCTCGGCTTCAGCCTCGAACAGCCCCCTGACGAGAACGAACTGCTGCTCGACATCGGCGGCATGCACTGCGCGGCCTGCCAGGCGCGCATCGAGCGCGTGCTCGCCAAGACGCCGGGCGTGCGCGAGGTCCAGGTCAACCTCGCGAACAATACCGGCCGCGTGGTCCACGACCCGGCCCTGGTTTCGCCCCGGGCCGTCAAGGAGGCCATCGCGGGACTGGGCTTCACCGCCCACACCCGCACCTCGGGCCGCGACGCCCAGGAGGCCAAGCGGCGCGAGGCCCTGGCGCGGCTTCTCGCCATGCGCCGCGAGGTGGGACTGGCCTTCGTCTTCGTCGTCCCGCTGTTCATTATCAGCATGGGCCACATGTTCGGCCTGCCGCTGCCCGCCGCGCTCGACCCCATGACCGCGCCGCTGGCCTTCGCCTCGGCCCAGTGCCTGCTCACCCTGCCCATCGTCTGGATCGGGCGGCGCTTCTATTTCCAGGGGTTTCCCGCGCTTTTGCGGCGCGCGCCGAACATGGACTCGCTCGTGGCCGTGGGCACTGGCGCGGCCCTGGTCTACAGCCTGTGGCAACTCGTGGAGATCGCGCTTGGCATCGACGCCGTGGCCCGGGCGCACGACCTCTACTTCGAGACCACTGGCGTGCTCCTGGCCTTGATTTCTCTCGGCAAATACCTGGAGGCCAGGGCCAAGCTCAAAACGTCGAGCGCCATCGAAAAGCTCATGGAGATGACCCCGGACACGGCCGTGCTGGTCACGGACGAGGGTGAGCGCGAGGTCTCCATCGAGGACGTGGAGCCCGGCGACCGGCTGCTCGTAAGGCCCGGCACGCGCCTGCCCGTGGACGGCGTGGTCGTCTCGGGCCGCTCCAGCGTGGACGAATCCATGCTCACGGGCGAGTCCATGCCCGTCGCCAAGGAGCCGGGAGCGGCCGTGACCGGCGGAACCATGAACCAAAGCGGCGCGCTGACCATCGAGGCCGCGCGCGTGGGCGCGGACACCACCCTCGCGCGCATCGTGGAAATGGTGCGCCGCGCGCAGGGCTCCAAGGCCCCCATCGCCGGACTTGCCGACCGGGTCAGCTACTATTTCGTGCCTATCGTCATGGCCCTCGCGCTGGCCTCGGGTCTGGCCTGGCTGGCCGCGGGCGCGGAGTTCACCTTCGCCCTGCGCATCTTCATCGCCGTCCTGGTCATCGCCTGCCCCTGCGCCATGGGGCTGGCCGTGCCCACCTCGCTCATGGTCGGCATGGGCCGGGGCGCGCAGGCCGGGGTGCTCATCAAGAGCGGCGAGGCATTGCAGGCGGCCGAGGGCGTGCGCGCCGTGGTCTTCGACAAGACCGGAACCCTGACGCGCGGCAGGCCAGAGGTCTCCCGCCTTTCGCCCGCGCGCGGCATATCCGATGACGAGCTTTTGGCCCTTGCGGCCTCGGCCGAGGTCGGCAGCGAGCACCCCCTGGCGGCGGCCGTGGTGCGAGCCGCGCGCGACAAAGGGCTTGCCCTGGCGCAGGCAGAAGACTTCCTCTCCTTGCCCGGACGCGGCGTCACGGCGCGCGTGAACGGCCGCGAGGTGGCCGTGGGCAACGACGAGTTCGTCCGAGAGCGCATTTCCGGGGATCAGGACGCGGGCTTCGACGAGGCGGCCGCAGATGAGATCGCCGCGACGGGCGGCACTCCGGTCCACGTGGCCGTGGACGGCCAAGCGGCCGGGATCATCGGCGTCAGCGACGTGCTCAAGGACGAGGCTCCGGCAGTGGTGCGCGAACTTTCGCGCATGGGGCTCTCCGTGGTCATGCTCACGGGCGATGCCACGGCCACGGCCCAAGCCGTGGCGCGGCAGGCGGGCATCTCGCGCGTGACGGCCAGGGTGCTGCCCGAACGAAAAGCCCAGGAAGTGCAAACCCTTCAGGCCGAGGGATTGAGCGTGGCCATGATCGGCGACGGCGTGAACGACGCCCCGGCCCTGGCCCAGGCCGACGTGGGCCTCGCCATGGGCACGGGCCTGGACGTGGCCGTGGAGGCGGGCGACATTGTGCTCATGCGCGGCGAACTGCACGGCGTGGTCACGGCCCTGGCCCTGTCGCGAGCGGTCATGCGCAACATCCGCCAGAATCTGTTCTGGGCCTTCGGCTACAACGTGCTGGGCATCCCCGTGGCCATGGGCGTGCTCCACGTCTTCGGCGGCCCGACCCTGAACCCGATGATCGCGGGCACGGCCATGGCCCTGTCCTCGGTCTCGGTGGTCAGCAACGCGCTCAGGCTCAGACTCTTCAAGCCGCCCGCAATGGAAGCGGCAAGCGCCCCCACGGCCCCGGAGGCGGCATGAAAAACAGCCACCGCTTCTTCAACAACGCCGAGTGCGAGTACTTCCCCTGCCACGCCTGCGAACGGCCCGAGGAGTTCAACTGCCTGTTTTGCTTTTGTCCGCTCTATTTTCTCGAAGACTGCGGCGGCTCGCCGCGCTTGACGCCCACGGGCGTGAAGGATTGCTCGGGCTGCGCCCTGCCGCACAGACCAGGCGGCTACGACCACGTCATGGCCCGCCTGCGCCGGGAGTTCGCCGCCCGCAAGGCCAGCGCAAACCACGCGCCCTGACGGGTCACGCCGGGAGCCCTCGCAAACGACTCATGGACCCGTGACACGCCTTTATCCAACTTCCCGAAGCGCTTTGGCGACGAAAAGAGGGTCAGTCCTGGGCGATCCGCGCCACGATGGGCTCGGCCAGTTCCCGCAGGATGTCGGGCGTGAGCCTGAAAACAGCGTGCGGTGTGCCTGCAGCGGCCCATATTTCGACGTATTGTTGCAAATCCTCGTCCATGATGGTCACGATCTGCTCGGCGTGGCCCACGGGCGGCACCCCGCCGATGGCGAAGCCGGTGCACTCGCGCACGAAGGCCGCGTCCGCCTTGCCCACTGGTTCACCAAGGAGGGCCGCCACCTTGGCCTCGTCCACCCTGTTTACGCCGCTGGCCACGACCAGCACGGGACGGCCGGAATCCTTGGCCCGGAAGACGAGCGACTTGACGATCTGCGCGACCTCGCAGCCAATGGCCTTGGCCGCGTCCGCCGCGGTGCGGGTCGAATCGGCAAGTTCGACCACGCGCAGGGCATGGCCCCGCGCGGCGAGATATTCCTGAACGCGCATGGCGCTTTGCGACAGTTCGCTGATCATGAAACCTCCGCTCTAGGGTAAGGAGTCGGAAAAACCGATGCCGCCAAGACCAGGCAACTCCACGGGCAGCGTGCCCCGTGGCTTGAATTCGCCTTCGAGCAGGCGCGGCAGGACCGCGAGCGCGCCCGGGTGCGGCCCGTAGGTGGCCACGAGCAACGGCGCGGACGGGAACAGCGCGAGATCGTAGGGCAACCCGGCCGCGACCACGGCCGCGCGCTCGCCAAGGGCGCGCACGAGCCGTTCCTGGCCGGAAAACTTGCGGCAATCCGTGACCACGGCCACGACCCTGACCGCGTTTTTGGCCGCGTTCACGGCCCGGACCACGTCCTCCTCGCCGGGATCGCGCTCCACGGGCACGAGCCGCGCCCAGGGCAGCCGCACGCGAAAGGCGTCGGCCAGGGCCGAAAGCTCACGCGGGTAGACCACCACCAATGCGCCGTCCTCGGGAAGCGGAAAGAAGTCTTGGTGGCGCACGATGGTCACGCCCTCGGCGGCCATGCGCTCGGCCGTGACCACGGCCGAGACGTCGCCCGCCGCGATGAGCGCGTAGCGGTCGTCCTCGGGGATGTGCAGCCCCGGCGCGATGCGCGCCTTGGCGCGCAGGATGCGCTCCACGGATTCGTCGAGCCGCTTTGCCGGAATGCGGCCCGAGCGCACGGCCTGATAGAGCGCCTCCATGGCCTGCTTCTGCAGGGCCACGGTGTCGCCGTCGCCGCCGCGCGCATAGAGGTCCGCGCCGTAGAGCAGGATGTCCGCGCCCGCCTCGAAGGCCGTGAGGGCGGCCTCCTCCACGCCGTAACGCTGCATGATGGCCCCCATGAACATGGAGTCCGTGACGATCAGCCCGGGAAACTCCATCTGCTCGCGCAAAAGCCCGGTGAGCACACGGTGCGAAAGCGTGGCGGGCAGGTCCGGGCTTTCGGGATGCAATTTAGGCAGGGCGATGTGCGCCGTCATGATCATGGGAACGCCCTGCTGCTCCGCCGCGAAAAACGGTGGAAGCTCGATGTTCGCCAGCCGGTCGCGGTCCACGTCGAGCACGGGGAGGTCGAGGTGCGAATCGATGTCCGCCTCGCCGTGGCCGGGAAAATGCTTGGCCGTGGCCAAAAGCCCCATCTCGCCATAGGCGCGCACGGCCGCGCGCACGAAGGCCGCGACCAGATACGGAGAGGAGCCGTAGGAGCGAAGTCCGATGATGGGATTGTCCGGGTTGGTGTTGACGTCGGCCACCGGAGCGAAATTGACGTTCACGCCCACGGCCAGAAGCTCGCGGGCCGTGAGCCGAGCGGCCAGGGCCGCGTTCTCCGGGGAGCCGGTGGCCGCGATGGACATGGCCGAGGGAAAGACCGTGAAGCCGTCCCGGAGTCTGGCCACCGGGCCGCCCTCCTGGTCCACGGAAATGAACAGCGGCAGGGGCTTGCCGCCGACCAGGGCGTGATCTCGCAAAGCGTCGGTCAGCCGCTTGACCTGCCGCGGCGAGCCCACGTTGCCTGCCGCCCCGTACAGCATGACGCCGCCGACCTTCCAGTTCTCGACCAGATCGGCCACGTCGCCCGTGTAGACGTCGCCCGGAAAGGTGACCATGAAGACCTGCCCCACCTTCTCGCGCAGGCTCATGCCGGAAAGCCGGGCCGCGAAGTGGTCCTCGCGGGCCTTCCAGGCGCGCTCGGAGGTCAATAGCGCATGCTCCTTGAGCCGCTGCAAGCGGTGCCGGTGCAGCATCTCTTCGAAGGTCGTGGCCTTGCCGGAGCGCAATCCCCCCTCCTCGCGCGGGTCCATGGCCGTGCTTTGGGCGACGAGGCCCGCAGGCCACAAAAACAGCAGACATAGAAATGCCGCCAGAACACGATGAAACGCGATGCGGCGCGAACCGGTCTCACAGCGGGGTTGGATGCGGATCACGAAGGAGCCTCCGGGCAAGAGATGCGGCCGGGCAGCCGGCCGCAGGTAAACGTTTCGCTTGGCTACACCATCGCGGATGCGCCGTCAAAACAGGTCCACCCGCCGGACCACCTCGGCGCAGCCAGATCAAAGCATGCGCATTGACGAATTCGTGGATGACGAATAATGACATAACAACTGAAGCTCAATGCGCAATGGAAACACAACGGGCCGGCCAATGAATATCGAAAGCCTCTCCGACGAACTCATCCTCGACACTGCCAAATCCCTCGACAGACTGGATGGGGAAGTGGAGTTCCTGCGCGAGATATATGGACTGTTCCTGGAGGACGGCCCCACGCGTCTTGCCACAATATCCAACGCCCTGGACGAGGGCGACTTCATCAAGGCGTCCAAAGCCGCGCACTCCCTCAAAGGCATGTGCGGCACCCTTAATGCCTCGGCGCTCATGGAACTCGCCCTGGAATTGGAGATGGCCTGCCGCGAGCGGAACAAGGCCGAGGCCATGCGCCTGAAAAACGAGGTGGAGCGTCTCCTGGACGTGGTCGTCGAGCGCATCGCCGCTTTCATGGCCTGACACGGCGTCAAGCCTGGGCGGAAGTGGGGCGCCTGTCGGCGCCCGCACAAAAATCCCGGTGAAAGATAGATCAGACGGAGGGCGCCGAAGCAGTACCGGTGGCAGGCGCGCCGTTCTCCGCGTCGTCGGATTGCGCCGCAGCGCCTGCAGGCGCGACCGTGGCCGTTCCCGCCCCCGGCCAGGGCACGCCGAGGCTCCTTGCCAGAGTCACGGCGAGTTGCTGGGCTTCATCATTGTCGGGATCGAGCCTGAGCGTCATACGCGCGGCATCAAAAGCGGGCTTGAGCTTGCCCCACTCCTGGTAGAGCTTGGCCAAGTTGACGTAGATATTGGGGTGATGGCCGAAGACCGAGATGGCCTTTTTGTAGAGCCCGAGCGCCTCGTCGTATTCGGAGAGGAACCGGTGAGCGTTGATGGCCAGCTTGTAGGCCCGCATCTCCTTGGGATTCTTGCGGATGGCTTCGAGCGCGTACTGCAGCACAGAGCGCCAGTCATGGGCGCGATAGTAACGTTCGGCCACGTCCATGAGCACGTAAGAGTCGCCGCCGCTCTCGTCCACGAGCTTCTTGATGCAGGCTGCGACCATCATCTGATCGCCCTTGAGGAGGAATTCCTCCATGCGGTCGAGAAGCGCATTACGTTTGCGGCGGGCCTCGACCTCCTCGGGATCCTCCTCCGCTCCGCCGTTTTCCAGATCCTTGCTGATGCGCTTGAGGACCTCGATCATCCGACCGAAGGCGGCCCGCTCGCAGCCACGCTTGTAGGACAACGGCTCGGGCAGATAAGGCTGTAGTTCCGGCAGGGCGGAAAGCCCGCTCATGAGTTCGTCGAGAGTGTACTCGATCTCGATCTTTTCCGCGCCGACGAGTTTTTTCTGGCAGGCGATGTGAATCTTTACCGCGCCGAGCAGTTCGGCCATGCAACGCACGGCCTGCCGCTTGTTCAAATAGATCTTGGCCTTGCCAATGCGCGTTTTGATCTCTTTCGCGGGATTTATAAGGCCAGCCATGAACGCTCCCTGGTCATACGCCGAGAAACACGGATACACCCCCTGAAACGTCCGTGGCGATCACGGACCTGTAGTCGAATCTCGGCCTGGGTAGGCGAACCCTACCCCAATCCACGAAATCATGAAATACCCATTCGCCCTACTTCGACGGCGAAACGACATCCGGGCAAGCCCGCGCGCACCGACTTCGCAGGAGGGATCATTCGCCCAGATAGGCCTTGCGGATATCCGGATTGCCAAGGAGTGAGCGGGCGTCGTCCTCCATAACCACATGCCCCGTCTCCATGACGTAGCCACGCGTGGCCAATTGCAGGGCGAGATTGGCGTTTTGCTCCACGAGCAGGATGGTCGTCTGGTTCTCCTCGTTGATGCGCCGGATGATTTCGAAGATCTGCTTGACGATCAGCGGAGCGAGACCAAGCGAGGGCTCATCGAGCAGAAGCAGCCTGGGGCGGCCCATGAGCGCCCTGCCGATGGCCAGCATCTGCTGTTCGCCACCGGAAAGCGTGCCCCCGGCCTGGCGGCGGCGCTCCTTGAGAACCGGAAAAAGTTCGAAGACCATGTCCTTGTCGCGGCGGATGTTCTCCTTGTCCTTGCGGAAGAAGGAGCCCATGTCCAGATTCTCGGCCACGGTCAGACGGGGGAAGATGCGCCGCCCCTCCGGAACCTGGCAAAGCCCCATGGATGGCAGACGGTCCGAAGTCAGGTTGCGAATGCTCGCGCCCTGGTAGCGTACGTCTCCCGAACTCGCCTTGAGCACGCCGCAGATGGTCATCAGCGTGGTGCTTTTGCCCGCGCCGTTGGCGCCGATGATGGTCACGATCTCGCCAGGGAATATTCGCAGCGAGATCCCCTTGAGGGCTTGGATGCGGCCGTAGTGGGCCGTGACGTTTTCCAGTTCGAGGATGGGTTCGGCCATGACTAGTCCGCCTCCTCGCCGCGTTTGCCCATGCGCTTGGCCGGAATGAGTCCGGCCGGACGCACGACCATCATCAGGGTCATGGCTCCGCCGAAGGCGAGCATTCGGTACAACTCGAAGCCTCTGAAGACTTCGGGCAGCACAATGAGCGCCATGGCGCCGAGGATGATGCCGGGAATACTGCCAAGCCCGCCGAGCACGACCATGGCCAGGACCATGATCGACTCCATGAAGGTGAAGGACTCGGGCGAGACGAAACGCATGCGCGCGGCGAAGAAGGCTCCGGCCAGACCGCCGAAGGCCGCGCCTGTGGCGTAGGCCAGGAGCTTGATGAGGAAGGTGTTCACGCCCATCACCTCGGCTGCGGTCTCATCCTCACGCACGGCCTCCCAGGCCCGACCGATGCGCGAATAGTTGAGACGGTTCACGGCGATGATCGTGAATACCGCCAAGCCGAGGATGACGTAATAGATGAGATGGAGGTTGCGCAGCCACAGGTGTTCGAAGGTCAGGCTTCCGTCAACGAAGGTTGGCACATACACGCCGGGCGACTTGATGCCCAAAAGGCCGTTGGGACCGTTAGTCAGGCTCATCCAGTTATTGAGGATGATGCGCACGATCTCGCCGAAGCCGAGCGTCACGATGGCCAGATAGTCGCCACGCATACGCAGCGTGGGAAAGCCGATGATGCAGCCAGAAATCGAGGCCAGTACCGCCGCGATGGGCAGGCAGACCCAAAACGGCATGGAGTAGTGGATGGACAGCAGCGCATAGGTGTAGGCACCCACGCCGTAAAAGGCGATGTAGCCCAGATCCAGAAGGCCGCACAACCCAACGACCACGTTCAGGCCGAGCCCCAGGCAGACGTAGACTAGCACGAGCACGGCCACGTCTTGGGCATAGCGCTCGGTGTACATGGGAAAGGTCAGGGCAAAGGCCCCGAGCAGGCCCAGCCAGACCCATTTGGGCAGTGCGTTGTAGCCGGTGTCCACGGCCTGACGGGCCACGGCCACGGGTTTTTGCAGGAAATCGAACGCCCCGACGTGGCGAAGCTTCCAGATGGCGAGGATCGCAAGACCGGCCAGCGCGACCTTGCTCCAGACCGCGAAGGTCTCGGCGAAGGTGAAGGAGCCGTCCGACCGGATGCCCAGAAGCGGCCAGAGCAGGACGAAGAGCCAGGCCAGGGCCAGGGCCAGGATGAACCATGCCCTGCGGAAGGGGGAGTTAGACGCGGGTGTCATCGACGTTCTCCCCCATGATGCCGGTGGGCATGAAATAGAGCACCGAGATCAGAATGATGAATGCGAAGACGTCCTTGTATTCCGTCCCGCCCCGGATGTAGGCCGCCGCCATGACCTCGACCATGCCGATGATCAGCCCCCCGATCATGGCCCCGGAAATGTTGCCGATGCCCCCGAGCACGGCGGCCGCGAAGGCCTTAATGCCCGGCACGAAGCCCATGTCGTAGCGCACCGAGCCGTAGCTGAAGCCCACCAGGATTCCCGCCGCGGCGGCCAGCCCGGCGCCGATGGCGAAAGTCATGGAGATGATCCTGTTGGGGTTGATGCCGACCAGCGCGGACATGGTCTTGTCCTGCGCCGTGGCGCGCATGGCCTTGCCGATGTTGGTCTTGAAGACCAGCGTGTTCAGGGCCATGAGCAACAGTCCCGTGGTGCACAGGATCACGACCTGCATGAGCGAGACCTGAAGTTCACCGAACGCGACCTGCCCGGACACGAGCTCCGTGGGGTAGGCCTTGTCGTACACGCCCTGGGTGAGCATCAGGCCGTTTTGCAGAAAGATGGACATGCCAAGGGCCGAGAGCAGCACGGCCAGACGGCTCGAATGACGAAGAGGCTTGTAGGCCACTTTTTCCACGGCCATAGCCAGAAGCGCGCAATATCCCATGGTCAGGAACAGGGCGATGCCCATGCACAACCAGGGATTGCTCTGGATCATGCCCTGCGATGCCATCCACGAGAGCAGGATCACGCCCATGTAGCCGCCGGCGGCGAAAAATTCGCCATGGGCGAAGTTGATGAGCTGGATGATGCCGTAGACCATGGTGTAGCCGAGCGCGATGAGCGCGTACAGACCGCCCAGGGTCAGGCCGTTCAGGAACTGTTGGAGAAAAAAGTCCATGTCTGCTCGCTCGGTTTGTCGCGCCCAGCGCGGCGGGGATGCGGCCCTGCAGGACAGCGCCACATGTTCCGGACAAAACGGAGGGCCCCGTCACGGAGCCCTCCCATAATGCAACTAGTAGGTCTGGCCGGTGGCCGGATTCCAGTAGTTCACGAACTGGCCGTCCTTGACCATGCGGATGATGTAGTTGGAGCCGGAGTCGCCGTTCTCCATGAACTTGATGTGCTTGGAGGCGCCCTGGAAGTCCATCTTCATGATCGCAGCGCGGATGTCGTCGGGCTTGGTGCTGCCCGCGTCCTTGATGGCCTTGAGCAGCACGGTGGCGGAGTCGTAGGCGTAGCCGGAGTACGCGCCGGGTGTGCCGTAGGGGGCGTAGGCCGCGAGGAATTTCTGGTAGGCCTCGGTGGACTCGTCGATGAAGCCGAAGGTCAGGAACACGCCCTCGGCGTCGGCCTTGGCGATCTCCATGAGCTGCGGGTGGTACACGGCATCCTGGCCGATGATCGCGGCGTTGATGCCCATACGGCGGGCCTGGATGAGCATCAGGGCGCCCGAGGAGGAGTTTTGCAGGCTCATGTAGAAGACGTCGGGGTTGGCGGCCTTGATCTTGGTCAGCACGGCCGAGAAGTCGCGGTCGCCCTGGTTCACGTGGTCGTGGGCGATGACCTTGAGGCCCTTTTCGGCGGCCAGCTTCTTGACGTTGTCGGCCAGCCCCTGGGAGTAGGTGGTCTTGTCGTCCACGATGTAGACGCTCTTACCCTTGAGGTAGTCGGTCATGAACTGCACGGCGACCACACTCTGGTCATCGTCACGGCCGCAGACGCGATACATGTGCTTGAGACCGCGCTCGGTGACCTTTTCGTTGGTCGAGGCCGGGGTCAGCATGGGGATGTCGTCCTCGGAGAGGACGTCGGAAGCCGGGATGGTGGCGCTGGAGCAGTACGCGCCGATCACGCCCGCAACCTTGGCGGAAAGAAGCTTGTTGGCGGCGGCCACAGCCTGCTTGGGATCGCAGGCGCTGTCCTCGGCCATCAGTTCGATGCCGTCGAACCCGGGGATGCCGCCTTCCTTCTCGATGGCCGCGATGGCCGCGCGCACGCCGTTGGCGATGTCGTTGCCGTCCGCAGCATAGGGGCCGGTCAGCGGAGAAAGGCTGCCGATCTTGAGCTTGGCCGCAAGGGCCGGGCCGCTGGCAAGCACGAGCGCCATCGCGACCACGAGAATCCGCACCACATTCCTGTTCATTCCATCACCCTCCAACGGTTGAGTTTACTGGCCCAGATACGCCTCGATGACCTTGGGGTCGCACTGCACCTCGTCGGGCCGCCCCTGGCAGATCAAGACGCCGTGATCCAGAACGGCCACACGGTGGCTGATGCCCATGACGACTTTCATGTCATGCTCGACCATGAGCACGTTGATGCCGGAATCGGCGATGCGCGTGATGAGCTCCATGAGGTCCCTGCTCTCCGACGGGTTGAGACCGGCGGCGGGCTCATCGAGCAGAATCGTCTGCGGTTCGCTGCCCAAGGCGCGGGCGATTTCGAGTCGGCGCTGCAAGCCGTAGGGAAGATTTCGGGCCACGACGTCCGTCATGTCGCCCATGCCGACGAAATCGAGCGCGGCCTGGGCCTTGTCGATGATCCGCCGCTCCTCTTCGCGCTGCGAGCGCGGTCTGAGCACGGCGGAGAAGACGCCGGAACGCGACCGGCAATGCTGGGCGACCATGACGTTTTCGAGGGCGGTCATGGCGGTGAAGAGACGAATGTTTTGAAAGGTTCGGGCGATGCCCAAAGACAATATCCTGTGCGGCCGCAGGCCGATCAGGCTCACGTCGCCATAGGTGACGTCTCCGTCCGAGACTCGATACACACCGGTGATGACGTTGAAAAGCGTGGTCTTGCCCGCGCCGTTGGGACCGATGAGGGCCATGATCTCGCCAGGCCGAAGCTCGAAGGAAACGTTCGCAAGGGCCTGCAGCCCGCCGAAACGAACACACACGTCGGTTAAGCGCAAATGTCCCATAGTGGCGGATTGCTTACAACGAAACGATGAACGAAATCAAGCGCATGGATTTGACACAATTGTCAGCAAAGACACCCCGTCCAGACCGTGTCGCCGGGCCCCTTGCGCGCAAACAGAAGAATGTTCGCTTCGCGCGAGCGCGCCGGGTTTGCGCCCGAACAAGCTTCGCGGAGCGACGAAAGCAAAAAACCCGGCCGACGCGAAGTCGACCGGGTTTGGGATGACAAATCCGTCAATGCGGGACTACCACTTGCTGTCCGCGAAGGGGTCGGAACCGAAGCCAAAATCTGCCTCTGGCTCGCCACCCACTTCCGGAGCGCCGGCGCCAGCGGGCGCATCGGCGGCAGCGACGCCTCCCGCGGCGGGAGCGGCCTTCAGGATGGCGATGATGCCGGTCTTGGCCTTCTCGATCTCGGCGGCCAGATCGCCCAACTGGGCGTTGAGGGCCGTGACTTTCTCCTCGGCGGCGATGATGACCTTCTCACCGGCCCCCTTGCCCGACGCCTCAAGAGCCTCGTACTTGCCCTTGAAGTCGGCCATGGCCTTGCTGGTCTCGGAAAGCTTGCCCTCGGTCTCGGCCAGCTTCTTTTCCAGGTCGGCGATCTTGCCCTTCTGATCCGCGATGGTCTTGCGGTATTCGCCAAGCTTCGCGAAAATCGCGGCCACTTCGGTCTTCACGCCCTCGGGCAGTTCGAGCACGGATACGGTGTCGCCAAGGGCCTGCACTTGGCCGCCAGCCATTTTGGCCAGTTCGGGATGCTGCTCGTAAATCCAGGCCTTGGCCAGGGCGGCGGCGAAGGGCTCTGCCTCGGCATCGACGTCGGAGCCGGTCATGAATGCGAGCAGTTCAGTGATGTTCTGCTTCTGGCCTTCCTTGCCCACACCCTTGATGTAGGCGGCGAAGGTGCTCATCGGGAAAGTCTTGCGCGCTTCAGCCATGATAGATCCTCCCTTGTCTTCAATCACTTAGAGGACAAAAGTCTTTTCCTCTTTGGTTTCCATGGGGATACGGCCGACGTGACGGGCGTACGTCAGGGCCGCGGTCCTATATACCAAATGCCCAAGCTTGGACCAGGGCAGATAGGCGAAGAGCATCCACACCGAGACCAGATGCACGAAGTACATGGGATAGGCCAGGGTGGGCGTGTTGGCGAGCCTGAGCAGCATGCAGAAGATGCCGGACAGGCCGACGACCCAGATGATGCCCAACAGATACCAATCGTACCAAGAGGAGCCGTGCTTGGAGGTGTCCTGGCGCATGCGACGGGCGGTCAGCTTGGCCAGTCCGTAGACGAAAAGCACCGCGCCAAAGATGGCCAGGAGCTTGAGCGGGTTCCACAGGTTCAGCGGTGTATGGCCGAAGAACTTCAGGATGCCTAGCTCAAGACCCGTGAACCAGCGCAGGAAATTGCTGCCCCAGTGGGTGGCAGCGATGGTGCCGGTGACGATCATCAGGGCGATGAAGGCATAGAACAGGGTGAAGTGCCCCATGAACTTCTGCTTGTCGGCTTCGGTATCATCGCCGCATTTCTTCCACTTGGTGTGGGTGGCGATTTCGCAGGCGATGGTCGCCTTGAACGCCTCGAACATGGATGGATTCTTCTCGCCCGAAAGCACGAACGTCTTGGGCACGTCGAAGGAAGTGATGAGCTTCTTCACGCTTCGGTAGAAGACGAAAACCATGGCGAAGAAAGTGGCCATGAAGATCGGGTCGATGGTGAAATCGCCGGGGAAGAGACCGCCGTAGATCACCTTGCCGCCTTCAGCCACCACTTGCCAGCCGTGTCCGTCGGCCGCAGGCTCGAACATGGGGAAGAAGCTCCCGAGCATGCCCGCGCGGATGATCCACACGACCAGCCAAATGATCGCCGGGATGGCGATGAGCAACGGCAGGTGCTTGGGCTTGCTCATCCACTCACCGATGATCGTGGGTTCAGCCACCTTGCGGTAGGCCATGTTGCGTAGCGCGGCCAGAAGATCGCCAGGCTTGGCGCCGCGCGGGCACAGATCCGAGCAGGTGCCGCAGTTGTGGCACAGCCAGATGTCGATGTCGTTGACGAGTTTGTCCTTCAGACCCCACTGCGCCCAGATCATCTCCTTTCGGGGATAGGGATTCACGGCGGGCGAGATGGGACAGGCGACCGAGCACGTAGCGCACTGATAGCAGCGCTTGAGCGTGTCGCCCCCCACCTGCTGCAGGTCCTTGACGAACTGCAGGTCGGGTTGGATGCGGACCGGGTTCGACATGAATTCGTCCTCCCTTATGGCCTAGTATCCCTTGAACGGGTTGGGGCCGAGCTTCAGGATGTAGTTCATGAAATCATCGATGATGTGCGGCACCTGGTCGTACTCATCGATGGCCACCTGCTTCTGCAGCACGCGCTCCGGCTCGACACCGAGACGATTCAGCGACTCGGCGACGTTGACCATGCGGCGGCTGCACAGCTCGGAACCCTTGACGAAGTGGCACTGGTAGTCCTCGCCGTACTTGCAGCCGAGGAGCAGCACGCCGTCCGTGCCCTTGGACATGGCATCGGCGATCCAGATGGTGTTCACCGATCCCAGGCAACGGACCGGAATGATGCGCACGTAGGGGCTCCACGGATGGCCGCGCATGGCCGCGATGTCGATGGCCGGATAGGCGTCGTTCTCGCAGGCCAGGATGATCGCGCGCGGGCCGCCCTCGTTGATTTTGGGCGGAACCTCGACGGCCTTGATCATGGTGCCGATCATGTCGACGTTGTAGTTGTCAAAACTGATGACGCGCTCGGGGCAAGCGCCCATGCAGGTGCCGCAACGACGGCAACGCGTGGGGTTGGGCATCGGCGTGCCCTTGGGATCGTCGTCCAGCGCGCCGAAGGGGCATTCCTCGGTGCAGCGCTTGCACTGCGTGCACCGCGTGAAGTTGAACTTGGGGTAGGAGGCGTCGCCCGAACGCGGGTGCACGGACACGCCCCGGTTGAGCGAGCTGATGCACTGGATGGCCTTGAGCACAGCCCCCTGGGCATCGTCGCGCGCCATGGCCATGCTCATGGGCTGCCGCACGCAGCCCGCGGCGTACACGCCGGTGCGCCTCGTCTCGTAGGGGAAGCAGATGTAGTTGGAGTCCGCGAAACCGCTGAAGAGTTCGAGGTCGGGAAAGGCCGGGCCCTGGCGGTAGGTGAAGTTCATCACCGGACCGTGCGCCGTGGTGGGCACGATGCCCGTGGGCAGGACGATCATGTCCACGTCGATCTCGATGGTCTCGCCAAGCAGCGTGTCGCGGGCCAGCAGGACGAGCTTTGCCCCTTCCTCGCGGATGCCGGAGATGAAGCCCTTGGTGAGCATCACGCCGGGCTTGTCCTGGGCGGCCTTGTAGTAGCGCTCGTTGATGCCGGGAACCATCATGTGGTCGTAGAAGACGAAGCCGATGGCGTCGGACGCGCTGTCGGCCACGTATCCGGCCTGCTTGAGGGCCACGAGCGAATTGAGCTCGGAGCTGAACGCAAGGTGGCGGCAGGATTCGAGATTCTTGAAGACGAAGACCTCTTCAGCGCCCTCTTGCTTCTCCTTGCCCTCGGCCTCGGCAGCGGCGGCGGCTTCGGCTTCGGCCTTGGCGGCCTCGGCCTTCAGGCCCTCCTCGATGCACACCGAAACGTCGGCGATGAAGGCCACGCGCTTGGCAGTGAGGCCCTTCTTGGCCAGTTTCTCGAACTCGGCCGTGGTGACCACGTTCTTGAACTTGCCGTAGCCAAGCGGCGCAAGATACTCGGTCTTCTGCGGCTCCCAGCCGGTGGCCAGGACCACGGAGCCGACGGGGATATCCTCGCCGCCCACCGTGGCGGTGTACAGACCGGGCGCGCCGTCGAGCTTCTCCAGGGTGACGCCGAGCTTCACGCTGATCTTGGCGTTGGACTGCACGGCCTGCACGAGCTTGTCGATGCCCGTGTCCTCGGTCTGTGTCCAGGGCGCGGCGAGCGGGAAGGACTTGAAGAGGTTGAGCGCCTTGCCGCCGAGCTGGGATTCCTTCTCGACCAGGACGACGTCATAGCCGGCCGTGGCCGCGGCCAAGGCCGCGTTGAGGCCGGTCCAGCCGCCGCCGAGCACCAGGACGGTGCGGACGCCGTCGGGGATCTCGGGGGTGGGAGCGGTCATCTTGGTCAGTTTGAGCACGCCCATCTTGAGATAGTCCTCGGCCAGCAGCCGAAGCTCGTCGGTCAGCGCGTCGCCGGCCTTGAGCGTGGTTCCGTCGGGATTCTTGTAGCCCTTGGCCACGAACTCGCGGAAGTTGACGCGCTCCACCAACACGTCGCCCGTGAAGGTGAAGATGTCGGAATCGTAGCGGGGCGACGTCGAGACGATACAGACAGCGCCGAGCGCGCCTTCGTCGATATCGGCCTGGATGAGCGCCCGGCCGTCCTCGGAGTTCAGGCGAGGGTGGGTCCGCACCAAGGAGACTTCCTTGGAGAAGCGACCCTTCACGAACTCGGCCAGTTGCCCGGCATCAAGCACCGGGCCCAGGCAGGATTCGTCTATGTAGACACCGATCTTCTCGGCCATGTCAGCTTACCTCCCCTTCACCGTTTGAATCGCTTGGAGCGCCGCGCCGGTAGCGGACTGGGCCGACTTCATGACGTCCAGGGGCAGCTTGGCGCAGCCTGCGGCGAAAATGCCCTTGTCCTCGCCGCCGACGAGGAAACCGTCGGCGTCAACCTGAATGCCGGCGGGCAGACGCTCGCCGGACAGCGAGGGCTGCATGCCCGTGGCCAGCACCACCAGATCGAAGACGTCCTCGCCCTTGATGCCGGTGACGGCGTCTTCCACGGTGACCTTCACGTTCTGGCCCGAGGCCTCGATCTTGGCCACCTTGCCCTTGACCGGCTTGATCTTGGGATCGGCCAGGATGCGGTCCTTGAACGTGTCGTAGCGGCCGGGCGTGCGCAGGTCGATGTAGTAGATGACCACGCTGGCCTCGGGGTACTGCTCGCGGATGTAGGCGGCCTGCTTGAGCGAGGCCATGCAGCAGATGTACGAGCAGTAGTTCAGGTGGTTCTCGTCGCGCGATCCGGCACACTGCACGAAGGCGATGCGCTTGGGCGCCGCGCCGTCCGTCGGCCGGACGATTTTGCCGTTGGTGGGGCCGCACGGCGCGCTCAGACGCTCGAACTGCATGTTCGAAACCACGTTGGGGACCATGCCCGCCCCGAGATTCGAGAGTTTTGTCACGTCATAGGGCTTCCAACCCGTGGCGTAGACGATGGCTCCGACGCTCAGAGTGATGGTCTTCTCCTTCTCGTCAAGGTCCACGACCGGGTTCTCGGCCAGCTTTTTGGCCTCGGCCTCGGTCAGCGCCCCCTTGTCGAGCGTCCAGCGCGCCGGATAAGCGAAGGGCATGTCCAGGTGCAGCGCCTTGCGCGTGCCCATGCCGAGTTCGAACTCGCTCGGCACGTCTTTGGACAGGGCCCTGGCCTCCTCGCTGAAATCGTAGTTGCCGGGCTTCACATGACGCGGCGTGAGCTTGATCGTGACCTCGTAGTTACCGGCCTTGCCAGACACCGAGACGACCTCGGCCAGAGTGAAGACCTTGACCAGGGGGTTGCTCTTCACCCTCTGGAACTGGATTTCGAGACCACAGGAAGGGGGGCACAGCTTGGGAAAATACTTGTTCAGCTGCGCCACGCGGCCTCCCAAGAAGGGACTCTTCTCGACGATGAAGACCTCGTGGCCGACTTCAGCGGCTTCGAGCGCGGCCGTGAGACCGCTGAATCCGCCTCCGACAACCAGGATGCTTGTGTTCGCCATGTGCACTCCTCCCTCAACATATTTCGGGCTAGCTCGTATGGCCTGAAAAAAAACCGCAAGCCTTGATCGCGGCTTTTACTCAGACCACAAAGCGAGAGCAACGCCCCCCTAACGGAAAAAGGGGGCCGCGGGTCGCCCGCGGCCCCCCAGAGAACCCTTACGGATGCATCGGGTTCGGGATGACCTGCCAGTACGGCTTCTTGAAGAGCTTGGTCTCGCCCTTCTCGGGGTCGTACTTGGAGTTGACGAAGCACTTCCACTTGGAGTCGTCCAGGCCCATGAAGTCACCGCGGTAGAAGAAGCCGGGGTAACGGGACTCTTGACGGAAGTGGATGTGCTGCATGTGCAGGCGCACGGTCCAGAGGCGGTGGAACTGCTCCCAGCAGCGCATCAGTTCGTGCAGGTCACGGGCGGCCAGCTTCTTGGAGTCTTCCTCGAGCATGTCGAGAAGCTTGAAGCCGTGCTCCAGCAGGGAGGCGGAGGTCACGTACAGGGTGCCGACGCCGCCGCCGTACTCGTCCGAGCACTTGATGAGGCGCATCATGAAGTTCTTGGGAGTGATGTAGTTCGGGTTCACGATCGGGTCGGTGGAGGCGGCGACGCCAGCCTTGTAGTTCTCGACCGGAGCGTAGATTTCCTTGGCCAGTTCGGCCGCGGACTTCTTCAGCGCGGGCTTGTAGTCCTTGTGGTTCAGGCACCAGCGGACCATCTGCTTGCCGCAGATACGACCCTCGGCGTGCGAACCGGAGGAGAACTTGTGGCCCGAGGCGCCAACGCCGTCAGCGCAGGTGAACAGGCCGTTGACCGTGGTCATACGGTTGTAAACCTTGCCGTCGTCGGCCTTGACCTTGTAGTCCTCGGGAACCCAGGACTCGTCCGGACCGGAGACCCAGATGCCGCAGCAGCCGGAGTGGGAGCCGAGCAGGTACGGCTCGGTGGGCATGATCTCGGAGCCGGACTTCTCGGGCTCGATGTTCATGCAGGCCCACAGGTTGGCCTGGCCGACGCACATGTCGAGGAAGTCTTCCCAAGCCTCGGACTCGAGGTGCTTCTGCTGCTCGGGGGTCAGCTTGGCGAAGGTGGTCTGCAGCGCGGTGGCGGTGTCCATGAAGATGGGGCCGCGACCTTCGCGCATTTCACGCAGCATCATGTGGTTGCGCAGGCAGGTGGGGATGATGTGACCCTGGGCGTAGCCGCGCTCCTCGTAGGGCTTGAGCATGGCGCGGTTGGTGGCGCAGTAGTCCTCGCCCTTGTAGTTGGTGGCCTTGGCTTTGAAGAGCAGGAACCAAGCGCCGACCGGGCCGTAACCGTCCTTGAAGCGGGCGGGCACGAAGCGGTTTTCCATCATGGTCATCTCGGCGCCGACCTCGGCACACATGGTGTAGGTCGAACCGGCGTTCCAGACGGGATACCAGGCGCGGCCCATGCCTTCACCGGTGGAGCGGGGACGGTACACGTTCACCGCGCCGCCGCAGGCCACCAGGATGGTGTTGGCCTTGAAGACGTACACTTTGTTCTCGCGGGTGGAGAAGCCGACGGCGCCCGCGATGCGGTTGGGCTGGTTGGCGTCCAGGAGCAGCTTCACGATGAAGACACGCTCCATGTAACGGTCCTGGCCCAGGGCGTTCTTCGCGGCCTCGGCCACGATGCACTTGTAGGACTCACCGTTGATCATGATCTGCCAACGGCCGGAGCGGACGGGCTCGTCGCCGTTGCGCAGAGACTTGCCCTTCTTCACGGCCTGGCTGCCGTCGAGGTTGTGGTCGCCTTCCTTGATCCAGCAGGGCAGGCCCCATTCCTCGAAGAGGTGCACGGAGTCGTCGACGTGACGACCGAGATCGTAGATCAGGTCTTCGCGCACGAGGCCCATCAGGTCGGTGCGGACCATGCGGACGTAGTCGTCGGGGGCGTTCTTGCCGAGGTAGGTGTTGATGGCCGACAGGCCCTGGGCAACCGCGCCGGAGCGCTCCAGAGAGGCCTTGTCGACCAGCATGATCTTCAGGTCGGGGGCGTACTTGTCGGCCCAGCGGACGGCTTCGAAAGCCGCGCCGCAGGTGCCCATGCCGCCACCAACCATGAGGATGTCAACGTCCTTCTCGATGATTTCCGGATCCCCAACGGGCACGCCCTGGGGAGCAATCTTGACAGGAATCTTGGGCATGATGTGTCTCCTATCTGTCAGTCTGCTTCAGTTTTTCCTGTGATCCAAACCCGTGATCAGCCAAACTGCCCTAGGCGCGGTTTCCGCCTTCGCAGGGAAGGTCGAACCAGCACTGGGTGGCGTCGACGTCGGTGACCTCGAACTTCTTGTTCAGGACTTCCTTGGGCGTCGGCAGCGAGGTCTCGGTGAAGAGCAGTTCGCTGTCGATGTCGCCCGGCTCGGGCTTGCCGTCGTAGGGCTTGATCGAACCCTCGGGGGTGGTGCGGATGGGGAACTTGAAGCGCTTGACGTTGCCATTGCGGAACTTAACGGTCCACATGATGTCTTCAGCGCCGCGCATCGGGATCGAGGTGCCGCCCATGGGCGCGAAGTCGCCGTAGGGACGAGCGCCGATGGCGCCCTGCGGGCAGATCTTCACGCAGGAGTAGCACTCCCAGCACGCCTCGGGCTCCTGGTTGAACGCCTTCATCTCCTCGGGATCGAGAATCATCAGGTCGTTCGGGCAGATGTACATGCAGGCGGTCTTCTCACCGCCCTTGCAGCCATCGCACTTGCTCGGGTCAACATAGGTGGGCATAACGCAACCTCCTAACCAAATGGATTTTAAGGGTTTCCGATTGCCGCTATAAGAAAAAGCAGGGCCGCCGAAAACGTCGGCCCCCTGCCCTCTTGCCTCGCACCCCGCGCCCGATCTGAACATCCTCCGCGACCATGATCGCTCGAATCCTGGAGTCCGTGACGGGCCATGCGTTGCATCCTTACGTGAGCGGTTTCCGTTTCAGCCAATGAGCTTGTGCCTGTTTTAACAATGTGCCGGAGGGGCGTCAAGCGGAAAGTGAAATTAGTTACAAGCCCCCGGCCTGGATACAGGCCTCGCGCCCGCCCGCCTGCGCCCCTCGGGACGCCTCCCGCCTTCGACAAGCGAAGTGTCGGCCACAACCTCCGGATCACCACAAAACCCCGAGGCCGAAGCCCTGCCACTGGCGGGCCGAACTGTGCGCCATTGCGCACTATCTCATAGGGCAGTCCGGAAAATACGCTGAGCACAGACAAAAGGCAAGGATTTTGGGACCCGATGTGGCTTCTTTTTCACAAGCTCGGGTGTGAAAAAATTTTTACATTCAAAACAGCATGATGCAAATAATCTATAGGCCGGAAGTAGGGCGCCAAAAACAGCAAAAAGGGGTGCGCCCTGACGGACGCACCCCTTTTCACAATCATCTCGTTCCAGTCCGGAACTTACTTCATGGCCGTGCCGGCGGCGGCCTTCTGCATCTTGACCTCGACCTTCTCGGTCAGGCCCGCGTAGTACTCGCGCAGGATGTCCAGGACCTCATCGCGGCCGAAGTGGTCGGCGACGGGCTCGCCCTCGGACAGGGCCTTGCGCAGCTTGGTGCCGGACAGGATGACGCGGTCTTCCTTGGTGTGCGGGCAGGTGCGCATGGAGGCCATGCCGTCGCACTTGTAGCAGTAGAAGGTCCAGTCGATCTTCATCGGCTGGCAGAGCAGATTCTTGGCCGGGTCGGCGCTGACCGGGATCTTATCGAAGATCTCCTGGGCCTCGAAGAGGGTGTAGAAGTCGCCCACGCCAGCGTGGTCACGGCCGACCAGCAGGTTGTTGATGCCGTAGTTCTGACGGAAAGTGGCGTGCAGCAGCGCCTCGCGGGGGCCGGCGTAGCGCATGTCGAGGGGGTAGCCAGCGTTGATCACGTTGGCGGGCACGAAGTACAGGTCGATCAGCTTCTGGATGCACTTGACGCGCACGTCGGCCGGGATGTCGCCGGGCTTCAGGTTGCCGATCAGGGAGTGAATGACCACGCCGTCGCACACTTCGACGGCGATCTTGGCCAGGTACTCGTGCGAGCGGTGCATGGGGTTGCGCAGCTGCAGCGCGGCGACCTTGGCCCAGCCCTTGGCGTCCATCTCGGCGCGGATCTCGGCGGGGGTCTTGTACACACCGGGGAAGTCCTTGCGGTAGTCGCCCTCGGAGAGGACCTGCACCGGACCGGCGATGTTGTACTTGCCCTGCTTCATGACCATCTGCACGCCGGGGTGGTCATCCAGCGCCACGTCCCAGAACTTCTGGGAGTCGTCGCCGTTGCCCTTGAAGACCATCTCACATTCCCACTTCTTCTCGGCCTCGGTGAGCTCGTAGACTTCCTCGACCTTCATGATCGCGTAGATGGTGCCCTTGGCGCCGACCAGCGCGACTTCTTCACCGGCCTTGACGGCCTCGTTGGTGTCGCAGACCACGGGAACGGGCCAGAAGGTGCCGTTGGTCAGCGTCATCTTTTCGCAGACGCTCTTCCAGTCGGCCTTGCCCATGAAGCCGTTCAGGGGCGAGAAGCCGCCGATGCCCAGCATGATGCAGTCGCCCTTGACGCGGTCGGAAATCACGACCTTCTTCAGGCCTTCGGCCTTCTTCAGCGCGGCCTGAAGCTCGGCACCCTTCAGCAGGCATTCGACAAGGCCTTTGCCACCGTGGGGAGGAACAAGTCTCGACATGACCATCTCCTTTCAAATAAGGTTTTTTGCAGCGTACCGCTTCACCGGACCGCCTCGCGCCTGTCCCGCTTGCATTTTCCCATCCGGTTACGCCGAGAATGACGGTCGTCGGAGGATGGGCGGGCGCAGGCTGGTCGGACGGCCGGATCGTCGACCAAACTGGCCTCCTTCTTGTGAAAAAAACAACAAAATGTCAACCCGCTTTTTGCATTTTGTAACATTCCGAACTTTCAACGTATTTCGGGTCAACCTGCGCGCTCCACCTGAAACGAGGATGGAGGCCTCCAGACTTCTCATTAGATCCCAGGATGATAGCCAAATCTCCCAGGCGCCGCCGCGCAACCCTTGCCGCGCGCGCCCATTTCGCCCGGACGCACGCCTAGTTCGCGGAAAGGCCCGTGCCTGGGGAACACACGGCGCACCCGGGCCATGTGATCAAATACGCAAGCGGTCTCGAGGCGGCCTCAACACCCGCTTCCTTCGCGTTCGAGCCGTCGCGGCGGCTGGCGCGTGACGCAATGCGATCACGCTCCGGCCGGACGGCGCGGGTTTCCCTTGCCTCTTGATGATGTTCGGCGTATGGAAACGGGTTCAAAACAAGGACACGGCACAACCCCCGATGACAAAAGAACGCACCATGCCCGGCAGGCCGCCCCAGGCCGCCCGCCGCGACGATCACAAATCCGGCCGCGCGGACGACCGCGCCGCCGACTCCTCCGGCAGCCGCTCCCGGCCCGAACAAAGCCTCGAAGACATCGACGCCAAGCTGCTCAGGCAACTCGTGGGCCGCACCCGCCGCCTGGCCCGCGAGGCCCAAGCCCGCCGCGCCAAGGGCCAGCCCGTGGCCTCGGCCCCGCAGGAAAAGGCATTGTGGGGCGTATGGGCCTCGCACCTGCGCGAGGCCGGGTTCTCCGACCGTTTGGCCAAGCAGGTTTTCATCGCCCTGAACGCCCTGGCCTACGACGCCGCCACCGGCCCCGAGGCCCGCGAACAGGCATTCTTCCTGACGCCCGCTTCGGGCAGGCTGCAGATCGCCGTGGAGGCCCCGGCCTCCTCGCGCAAAGCCATGTACTTCCTGGCCTTGGCCTCGGTCACGGGCGCGGAGTGCGCCGTGAGCCCGGTCGTGGCCGCCGACCCGCTCATCGAGTTCGCCAAGGCCATGAATCAGGTCGGCGGCAAGCTCTCCTGGGAAGGCTCTGAATTCGCCGTCCGAGCAGAAAGCGCACTGGGCCTTGACGGGGCCTCGCCCTTCGTGGGGTCGTTCGAGCCGGTCTTCGCGCTCCTTCTGGCCCTGGCCCTGACCTCCCAGGCCAACTGTCGCTTTTCCGGCGGCCCGGAACTGAAGCTCCTCGACGTGGGACCCTACGCCCGGCTGCTGCCCATGCTCAACGCCCGACTCGCGCCCATCGACCGCCGCGCGCCCGGCCTGCCCGTGCGTCTGGAGTCCGGCGACCAGCCGCCGCGCGAGATCGCCCTGCCCACCGACTGCCCCGAGGATCTGGCCGCAAGCCTCCTGCTCTTCGGCTGGCGCTTCGAGGCGGGCCTGTCCATGACTTTCGCTCCCGAGTCCGCCGCCGCGCGCGGCGTGGTCGAGGCCGCGCCCGTGCTGGCCCAGTGCGGGGTGGAGGTCCGGCTCGAACCGGGCCGAGCCACGGTGCGTCCCGACACCCCAAAGGTACCCGCGCGGCCCCAGTTGCCCGCCGATCCTGTCCTTGGCTCGCTGCTTTTAGCCCTGCCGCGCTTTCGCGCGGGAGAGACGACGCTCATTGGCATGCCCGATGCCGACTCCCCACTTGCAGCCTCAGCCTTCAAGCTGCTCGAGGCCGCAGGTTTGACCATCGAGGTCAAGGGGGGGCGGCTCGCGACGCGCGACGCGCCCTGGCCCGAATCGCCGGTCTTCGCTCCTGAATATGGGGCGCTCGTTCCCCTGGCCGCGGCCCTGGCCGCCGCCGCCCCGCGCGGAGCGCGGCTCGAGCTTCCGGCGGGCCGCGACGGCGACGAAGCACGCCAGGTGCTCACGGCCTGCGGCAAATCGTTCACCGACCTCGGCGAAGCCCTGGATATCGAACCCGGTTTCGGCGACCCGCAGGCCGTCCACGTTCCCGATGCGGGATATGCCCTGGCCGTGGCCGCGCTCTCACTGTCCAAGGCCCCGCAGGCCCTGGCCAACCCAGGCGCGGCCTCCACGCTCTGGCCAGGATTTTTCAATATCTTCAACAGGTTTCCCACCCTTACGGACAGCCTTTTCGCCCGCAAGGAAAAACCCGATGACGAACCCGCACGCAATCGACGCATCAAAATCCGCTGAGGCGAACGACTCCGCGGCCGCCATCGCGGCCCTCAAAGCCGTGATGGCGGATTTCGCGGCCCAAAAGACAGCCCAAGAGGGCGAAATTCGGCGTCTCATGGATGCCGAGGACCCTGCGCGCGGCATATTCTTCGCCCGCGAACTGCACGAGGCGCGGCACGAAAAGATGCGTCTCGAAACCGAAATCCAGTTCTGCACGGCCAGGATACGGCGTCTCGAACTCGGCATCGTCGAAAACCTTCCGCCCAACCTCGACAGGGGCTTCCCCTTTTAGGAGACACCTTCGGATGGCCCAGAGCATCACCCAAAAGATCCTCGCCGCCCATCTCGTGACCGGCGACCTCGTTCCCGGCTCCGAAATCGGGCTGCGTATCGACCAGACCCTGACCCAGGACGCCACCGGCACCATGGCCTACCTCCAGTTTGAGGCCATGGGAGTGCCCCGCGTCAAGACCGATCTCTCGGTCTCCTATGTGGACCACAACACGTTGCAGATGGGCTTTCGCAACCCCGACGACCACCGCTACCTGCGCACCGTGGCCGCGCGTCACGGTGTGGTCTTCTCGCCTCCGGGACTGGGCATCTGCCACCAATTGCACCTGGAGAACTTCGCCAAGCCCGGCGCGACACTCATCGGCTCCGACTCCCACACTCCCACCGCGGGCGGCGTGGGCAGCTTGGCCATGGGCGCGGGCGGCCTCTCTGTGGCCCTGGCCATGGCGGGCGAGGCGTACGTCATCCCCTGTCCCAAAGTGGTCCGGGTGGTGCTCACGGGCGCGCTCACGGGCTTCGCCTCGGCCAAGGACATCATCCTGCACCTGCTCGGCGAACTGACCGTGAAGGGCGGCGTGGGGCGGGTCTTCGAGTATGCCGGGCCCGGCGCGGCCACGCTCTCGGTGCCCGAGCGCGCTGTCATTACCAACATGGGCGCGGAGCTCGGGGCCACGACCTCGATCTTCCCCTCGGACGACCGCACGCGCGAGTTCCTGCATGCCATGGGCAGGCCCGATGACTTCGCGGAGCTTCTGCCCGACGAGGGCGCGAGCTACGACGAGGAGGTGGTCATCGACCTCTCGAAGCTCGAGCCCCTGGCCGCCGCGCCGCACATGCCCGACAAGCGGGTGTCCGTGCGCGAGATCGCCGGGTTGAAGGTCGATCAGGTCTGCATCGGCTCGTGCACCAACTCCTCCTACCTCGACCTGAAGACCGCGGCCCTCATGCTCAAGGGCAAAAAGGTCGCCACGGACACGGATACCTTCATCTCTCCCGGTTCCAAGCAGGTCATGAAGATGCTTGCCCGCGAGGGACTGGTCGAAGCCCTGCTCGACTCGGGCGCGCGCGTCCTGGAGTGCACCTGCGGTCCGTGCATCGGCATGGGGGGCTCCCCGGTCTCGGGCGGCGTCTCGGCTCGCACCTACAACCGCAACTTCGAGGGCCGCTCCGGCACCAAGGACGCCAAGGTCTATCTCGTCAGCCCCCAGACCGCGGCCATGGCCGCGCTGCGCGGCGAATTCACCGACCCCGCCACCTGGGGCGACGCGCCGCAAAAGCCCGAGCTCCCGGCCGAAGCGCCCTCCATCCGGGATATGTTCATCTTTCCGCCCGAAGACGGCTCCCAGGTCGCGGTCATGCGCGGCCCCAACATCGTGGCCCTGGAGGATTTCGACCCGCTGCCTGACAGCATCACGGCCAAAATCCTACTCAAGGTCGAGGACAACATCACCACCGACCACATCCTGCCCGCCGGGGCCGAGATCACGGCGCTGCGCTCCAACATCCCGGCCATCTCCAACCACGTCTTCGGCCGCGTGGACGAGGAATTCGTCGCGCGCATCCGGGCCGAGGGACAGGGCATCATCGTGGGTGGCGAGAACTACGGCCAAGGGTCGAGCCGCGAGCACGCAGCGCTCGGTCCTCGACATCTCGGCGTGAAGGCGGTGGTCGTCAAGTCGCTGGCCCGCATCCACCGCGCCAACCTCGTCAACTTCGGCATCCTGCCGCTCTTTTTCGTCAACGCGGAAGATTACGACAAACTCGCGCTGGGGGAGGAATTGACGATCCCGGCCACCGAGGTCACCCCCACAGGCATCGTCGAGGCCGTCACCGCCTCGGGAACGCGCATCCCGCTGACCAACGACCTGTCGCCCGCCGAGCTCGACATCGTGCGTGCCGGCGGACTTTTGAACTTCGTCAAGAACAAGCGAGGCTAACAGCACCATGCTCGAATTCATCCGGAGAAACGCCCAAGGCTGGGGCGTCAAGATCATCTTCGCCCTCATCATTCTGGTCTTCGTTTTCTGGGGCGTGGGCTCCTTCAACGAGACCAGAACGTCGGTCGTGGCTTACGTGGACGACATGCCCATCACCGTGGGGCAGTACAAGGAGCGCCACGACCAGGAACTGGAGCGCATCCGCATGCAGTTCGGCGAAGTCAGCTCCGAGGTTCTCGGCCAGATCGACTTCCGCCGTCAGGTCCTCGAACAACTCGTGGATCAGCGGCTCATGGAGCGCGCCGCCGCCAAGGCGGGGATCGTCGTCTCCGACGCCCAAGTCCGCGACGCCATCTTCTCCATCACCGCCTTCCACGACGAGACAGGGCGCTTCAACAAAGATGTCTATAACCGCCTGCTGCTCGGCCAGCACATGACCCCCTCACAGTTCGAGGAGTCCGTGCGCCAAAGCCTCGTGGCCCAAAACTTCGTGCGCCACGTTGCGGGCGCGGCCGTGGTCACCGAGAGCGAGGCCAAAGACATGTTCACCTTCGCCCGCGAGCAGGCCAGGGCGGAATACGTGCTCTTCCCGGCCGATGCCGAGCGCGAGGGCATCGAGGTCACGGACGAGGAAGCTCAGGCCTTCTACACGGAGAACGAAGCGGCCTTCGCCACGCCCGCCGTGGCCGCCATCGCCTACGTCGAGTTCACTCCCGAAAGTCTAGCCAAGCCCGACCAGGTGAGTACCGAGGAGGCCCGCGCCTTCTACGACGCCGCCCCCGAGCGGTTCGGTCAGGAGGAGATGGTCCGCGCCCGGCACATCCTCTTGACCTTGGACGCGAATGCGAGCGCCGAGGAAGAAGCTGCGGTGCTGAAGAAGATCACCGACTTAAGGGCGCGCATCAAAAACCTGGACGACTTCGCCGCCACGGCCCAGCGCTCCTCCCAGTGCCCGAGCGCCCCCGGGGGCGGTGACCTGGGCTGGTTCGGCCGCGGCGCCATGGTCGAGCCCTTCGAAAAGGCCGCCTTCTCTCTCGCTCCGGGCGTGGTCTCCGAACCCGTGCGCACCCGGTTCGGCTACCACCTGATAATGATCGAGGAGAAGCGCGAGGCGGGTATCCCTGCCTTTGAAGAGGTGCGCGACGAGATCGCGCGCCAACTCGCCGAGGACAAGGCCGAGGCCCGCATCCCCGATCTCCTGGACGAGGCTCTGGCCCGCTTGGCCTCGGGCGAGAAGCTCGCGACCGTGGCCGACCAACTCGGCCTGCCGCTGCGCGAAACCGAGCCTTTCTCCCGCGATCAAGGTCCCCTGGAGCTGCCCCTTTCCGACCGTGACACGGCCGCCGTCTTCGCCCTGCCCCAGGGGGGCGCCACGCTGACTCCGCTGCAGATCGCGGATGGCTTCGCGCTGGCCGAAAAGACCCTGGACCGTCCGGCCTCCATCCGTCCCTTCGAGGAAGTTCGCGCCACCATCGTCGCCGAGGTCACTCGGCGCAAGGCGGCCGAGAAGGCGGCCGAGACCGCGAGAACGGCCCTTGCCGACATCGCGGCCGCTGGCGGAGAACTTCCTGCCAGCCTCGCGACACGCGCCAGGATCACCGAACCTTTCACTCGGCAAGGCCAGATCCCTGGTCTGGGCAGCAACGAAATGCTCGCCGAGGCCGTGTTCACGGCCCCAGGCGAATCCTGGCTGGGCGAACCCGTTGCCGTGGCCGCTGGCGCGCTCATCGCCCGCCGCGTGGAGCTCATCGCCCCTTCGGAAGCGGATTGGGAGAGTCAGAAGGGGTTCTTCCTGGAGACACTCGAACAACGTAAGCTGGATGAGATGCTGCGGGCCGTCATCGACCAGCTCCGTGCGGAGGCCAAAGTCGAGATAACCGACCGCAGCATCCTGCAGTAGCCATACAGCGCCCCTTGCCCCCGGACGGGAGCCGGAGCGCACCCGACCACACAGATCGCAAGCCCGCGCGCATTCGTCATGCGCGCGGGCTTTTTTCGCACCCAGTGAGCAACCTTGACTCCACAGCCCCTCGGGCGTAGAGACTGCTTCCCTTTCCCGGCAAACCACGCAAGGCCACAGCATGCAGCCCGCCGCGCCCGCAGACGACCTCTCCCCTTCCGAACAACGGCTCGGCCGCATCCTGGCCGTGGCCGCGTTCCTCTCCTGGGGACTTCTGCCCATCTACTGGAAGGCGCTTGGCGAAGTGCCCGCGACACAGATCCTGTGCCATCGCATCGTCTGGTCGGCTGGCTTCACGGGGCTGGTGCTGACCCTGACGGGCCGCTGGAGCGAGACTCTTGCGGCCGTGCGCCAAGGCAGGACGGCCATCCTCCTCTTGGTCGGGAGTTGCCTCGTCTCGGTCAACTGGCTGATCTACATCTGGGCAGTGAACAACGACCACGTGCTCGAATCGAGCCTGGGCTACTATCTCACGCCGCTGGTCAACGCCACGCTGGGCATGGTCGTGCTGCGCGAACGGCTGCGCGGCCTGCAAATGGCCGCCGTAGGGCTGGCGGCCGTGGGCGTGGCCAACCTCGTTTTCGCCTATGGCCGCTTTCCCTGGATCGCCCTGAGCCTGGCCCTGACCTTCGGTTCCTACGGCCTTTTACGCAAGAAGGTGCAGGTCAAGCCCATCCCCGGGCTCTTCTGGGAGACTTTGGGAGTGACCCTGCCCGCGCTCGTCTATCTCATCTGGGCCGAGTATGCGGGCCTCGGCGCGTTCGGCCATGCCGGGACCGCGACCACGCTGCTCCTGGCCGGGGCCGGAGTTGTCACGGCGCTGCCGCTTCTATGGTTCGCTGGCGCGGCCAGACGCATGCGGCTGACCACGCTCGGCCTGTTCCAGTACATCGCGCCGACCTGCTTCTTCTCGCTGGGCGTCTTCGTCTACGGCGAGCCCTTCACCTCTGCCCACGCCGTGACTTTTGGCTGCATCTGGGCGGGCATCGTCCTATATACCTTGAGCGGGCTTCGGGCGTTGCGCCGCATCCACCCTCCTTCCTAACAGGCCTTTGAAGAACCTCACTTTGCAGACTGTTCAAAAGCGCCAGATGCAAGGCGCAAGAAAACGCCGGGGCCGACGTGTATTTCTGATACACGAGGGTCCGGCGCTTTTCGCGGCAACGCCGCAGATGGCGTTTTTGGGACAGTCTGCTAGAACCAGTTTCAAAAGTAACCCCGTTGCGAGACCGCGCGAGAGAAGCGAAGGCAAGCCGGGGAGGGGAAAATACCCGGAGGCGTGGCAGCGCCACGTCGAGGACATTTTTCTCTTCCCGGCGCCGCCATCGCTTCCCGCAGCCGGTCGCAGCAGGGGGGAGTTTTGAAACAGGTTCTAAACGCGGACTTGCACGGCCTTGGGCTCCTCGCCGGGCACGAGGTCGAGGTAGGCGAAGCTGCCCTCACCTTCTTGCAGCGCCCCCGGGTTGAGCACCCACCTGCCGTCGATCTTGCGCCAGTCGAAGACGTGCGTGTGGCCGTAGCAGATCACCTCGAAATCCGGCCCGAACTCGCGCAGCACGTATTCCGCCGAGGAGCCCTGCGAGCAGGTGCCGTGCGAGGCGCCAACTCGGAAGCCCTCGAAGGTCACCGCGATGCGCGGGGCCAGATGCCTGCGCGCCGAGCCCGTGCACATGTTGCCGCAGACCATATGGACGTTGGGATGCGAGGCTTCGAGGAAGCGCACCATGCCGTCGCCGGAGATGTCGCCGCAATGGATGATGGCGTCGGCCTTGGCCAGGTGCTCATCAAAGACGCGCCTGAACCAGGGCGTGGGTTCGTCGAGGTGGGTATCGGAGATGACGGCTACGCGCATGGAAGTCCTCCTTTCTCGCGGCGGGAATCCCGCCTGGCTGTCGCGTTAAGGCCGCCGAACCGGGATCGCGAGAAACGTCCGGCGGCGCGCCTTCCTTTTACACGATCCATATACCCGCTCGGGGCATCGAGGTCCAGCCGTGATGGAAAACTCGCGCAGAACCGACCCGCTCAGGTGGCGTCCGAAGGACAAAGGCGGATGTCGGCCGAGAGCCCCTCGCGGGCCAGGCAGCGGGAAAGGCTTTCGACCACGGCCCGTGCGCCGGGAGGCAGAGCGCCCGGACAACCCAGGTCCAGGATGAATGTCCTGCATCCGGCATCGAGTGCCCGCACGAGGCAGTCGGCCAAATTGAAACAGGCCGACTCGTTCCACTCGCCGTGCGCAACGGCCACGAGATGGTCCTCATATTGGCGGGCATGGAGCACGGCCCCGCCGTCGTCGTCGGCGTAAATATCCTCGGACAAGGCATTCTCTCGCGGCGGACGCAGGTCGGCCCGATAGCGCCCCTCGTCCAGCATATGCAGCCTGAAATCGGATGGCGCTCCGGCGTCATGGCGCGCCGTTCCCGTGGCCGCGAGCATGCGCGCAACCACTCGAGAGGAAACGGTCTGTCCCTGACAACGGGTTTCATCAACTTCCGTGGTCCAAGCCCCTGTCCGGGCTTTAGGCATGATTATCGATTCCGCCATGATTCGCCTCGTGAAGCCGCATCCCGCAAAGAGCGGCCCACCTAAATGCATACGCCATGCACGGCTTTCCTCAATCGGACAGCCCCCCACTTTCGATCGGGACATTATCCCGGTTTTCCGGGACAAATCTCCCGGCTTTCTCCTCCGCCTCCCTATCGACGAACGGGCGACTGACCGTGTTATGGTCCGCGCCGCTGCGGCGCCGCGCTTTCCCGCCAGGCATGCGCCCGCCACGGCCAGACCGCAACGATCGCCCAAAGAGGAGAAACATGAGCGCCTATCCCAAAAGCAACGACGTCCTGGGGACCACCAATCGCGGCACTGCCTGTGAATCCGGCCTGTGCACCCTGTGTCGCGCCGACTGCGCCGGAAAGTGCGAGACCTGGCTATCGAGCCTCAAGGGACGCAGCGTGCTTTATCCCCGCGACTTCGGTCTGATCACGGCGGGCAGCGGCAACACCGAGCACGTCGGCGTGTCCTACAACTCCCTGCGTGTGCAGGGCTTCGCCTACGGCGCGGCGGGCGTGGCCCCCGACCGGACCACCAACCCCGACGATTGCCTGTTCACCAACGTCTCCCTGGAGACCCAGTTCGGCGCGGCGCAAAAGACGCCGGTGCGCATGCCCCTGATGACCGGCGCGCTCGGCTCGACCTTCATCGCCGCCAAGTACTGGGATTCCTTCGCCGTGGGCTGCGCCCTCTCGGGCATTCCCATTGTCATCGGCGAGAACGTGGTCGGCGTGGACCGCACCGCCGAACTGGCCGACGGCAAGACCGGCTCAGCCCCCGAGCTCGATCGCCGTATCGCCATCTACAAGCGCTACTACGACGGTTACGGCGCAATCATCGTACAGCTCAACGTCGAGGACACACGCAACGGCGTGGCCGAATACGTCCTGCAAAAGCACGGTGATGATGTGGTCATCGAGCTGAAGTGGGGCCAGGGCGCGAAAAACATCGGCGGCGAGATCAAGGTCACGAGCCTGGATTACGCGCTGTTCCTCAAGCGCCGCGGCTACCTCGTGGATCCCGATCCCGAGCGCCCCGAAGTCAAGGACGCCTTCGAGAGCGGCTCGCTCACGGCCTTCGCCCGCCACAGCCGCCTGGGCTACACCGACCTCTCCAGCGTGGAGCAGGTTCGCGAAAACTTCATGCAGGCCGTGGACTACCTGCGCAGTCTGGGCTTCAAGCGCATCTCGCTCAAGACCGGAGCCTACGGCATGGAGGCGCTGGCCATGGCCATCCGTTTCGCCTCCGACGCCAACCTCGACCTCTTGACCATCGACGGCGCGGGCGGCGGCACCGGCATGAGCCCCTGGAACATGATGGAGACCTGGGGCGTGCCCTCCATCCTCCTGCACGCCAAGGCGCGCGAATACGCGGCCCTTCTGGCCTCCAAGGGCAAGAAGGTCGTGGACCTGTCCTTCGCCGGCGGCCTGGCCCGCGAGGACCAGATATTCAAGGCCCTGGCCCTGGGCGCGCCCTTCACCAAGCTCGTCTGCATGGGCCGCTCGATCATGATTCCCGGTTTCCTCGGCTCGAACATCGAGGGTGCGCTGCACCCCGAGCGCCGCGCCTGGGTCAGCGGCAACAGGGACACCCTGCCCAAGTCCGTGCGCGACATCGGCGAGACGCCCGACAAGATCTTCGCCGGATACCACGACCTCAAGCGCAAGATCGGCCCCGAGGCCATGCGCGAAGTGCCCTACGGCGCGGTGGCCATCTGGACACTCATGGACAAGCTGGGCGCGGGCCTGCAGCAACTCCTGGCCGGCGCACGCAAATTCTCGGTGCAAAACATCACGCGCGAGGACATCGCCTCGGCCAACCGCGAGACCGAGCGCGAAACTGGCGTTCCCTTCATCACCGACGCGCAGGACGAACTCGCCCGGCGCATCATCTCCGCCTAACGAAACATGAAGAGCGGGGCCGTTCGCGTGGACGGCCCCGCCTTTCACCCTGGCCGATTCACGACGGCGGCAGCCCCGCCAGCGTCTTCCCGAACCTGCGGCATGGGCTGACAGACGAGGCGCGAGGGGGTAGTATCCGGCAAATGAAAGGCGACGGCGAACGCATGGCCCCCTCTCCCTCCGCATTTCCCGAACCCGCTCCCGCCCTGCCTCAGGAGCGGCTGGCGCACGAACACGAGAAGGCCCTGGCCGCCCTGCGCGAGCGGGTCAAGGAGCTGGACTGCCTGTACGCCATCACGCGGCTCTCGCAGCGCCGCGACCTCTCCCTGGACGAGGTGCTCTCGGGCGTGGCCGAAATCGTGGCCCGCGCTTGGCAGCACCCCGAGGTGGCCTGCGCCCGCGTGGTCGTGGGCGGCCGCACCTTCGCCACGCCGGGCTTCCGCCGCCCGGTCAGCCGCCAATCGAGCCCCGTGGTCGTGGACGGCGAACGCATCGGCCGCATCGACGTGGGGTATCGCGAGGAACGTCCCGCCTGCGACGAAGGGCCATTCCTGCGCGAGGAACGCGTACTCCTCGACGCCGTGGCCGAGCATTTGGCCCGGATCATCGCCTCGCGCCAAGCCGAGGAACGGCTGCACGAACTCTCGCGCGAGCTTATCAAGGCCCAGGAAACCGAGCGCCAACGCATCGCGCGCGAACTGCACGACAACGTGGCCCAAGAACTCTCCATGCTGCGCATGGGGCTTGAGGCGCTGCCAGATCTGATGGAGAAATCTGGCGAGCAGGCCGCGGGTCAGGCCCGCGACCTCTCCGCGCGCCTGGGCGGGGCCATCGCCAGCTTGCGCGATCTTTCCTACGATCTTCTGCCGCCCGCGCTGGACCAACTCGGTCTCGCCGAGACGGCGTTTCGGCTCTGCGAGGGATTTTCCGCGCGCCACGGCATCGAGGTGGCCTTTTTCGCGGATGGCATGCAGGGCGTGCGCACCTCCTTCGAGACGCACATCAACCTCTACCGCATCCTTCAAGAGGCCCTGGCCAACGCGCGCAGACACTCCGGCGCGAAGCTCGTGACGGTCAAGCTCATCGCCTCCTACCCGGATATCATCCTTCGCGTGGAGGACGACGGCGCGGGCTTCGACCCGGACATCCGTCAGGGGCAGGCCCTGGCTGAAAAACGCATGGGACTCTGGAGCATGCGCGAGCGCGCCCGACTGCTGGGCGGACGCCTGACCATCCGTTCCAAGCCGGGCGCGGGAACGCGCATCGTGGCCGAAGCGCCGCTAGCGGGGACTCCATGAGCGCAAAAAGGCGCATTCTCATCATCGACGACCACCCGCTGATGCGCGAGGGACTGAAGGCCATCATCGGCCAGGACGCCCGCAACGTGGTCGTCGGAGAGGCCGGAACAGCCGCCGACGGACTCAGGCTCGCGGCCGAACTCTCGCCCGACATTGCGCTCGTGGACATTTCGCTGCCCGACGCGGGCGGGCTCGATGTCATCCGCGAACTGACCGCGCGCGAGCGGGCGCCGCGCGTGGTCGTGGTCAGCATGCACGCCCGCATCGACCTCATCGCCGAGAGCTTCAAGGCCGGGGCCTGCGGCTACGTGGTCAAGGAGTCCTCGGCCCAACGCCTGGCCCAGGCCCTGGACGCGGCAGCGCGCGGCGAGCAGTATCTGGACAGTTCCCTGGCCCCAAAGGTGCTGATGAAGCTCAGCGAATACTCGGCCCGCCGGGCCCAGGCCAGCGACGCCGCCTATGGCTCGCTGACCCAGCGCGAGCAGCAGATCCTGCGCCTTTTGGCCGAAGGCCACTCGACCACGGACATCGCCTCGCGGCTGTTCATCACCCGCAAGACCGTGGAGAACCACCGCGCCAACCTGATGCAGAAGCTCGGCCTCTCGAACCTGGCGGGCCTCGTACGCTACGCCGCGCGGCTTGGCCTCATCGACCTCGATTCCGCGCCCGAATAGCGCCACGCTCACACACCTTCGGCCGCACGGGCGCAGGCGATGCAATACCGTGCCGCCGGGGCGGCGCGCAGCCGCTGCACGGCGATGTCCTCGCCGCACTCCTCGCACACGCCGTAGCCGCCTTCGCGAATACGCCGCAAGGCCACCTGAAGCTCCAGCAGCCTGTCGTTCATGCGCCTGAGCCACCCATGGCTGGCATGGTACTCGCGCACGAAATCCTCCGGATCCTCGCGTTCGTCCGCATGGAACTCCCGCCAGCGGTCCATGGACTGGCCGATCTCCTCGATTTCCCGTTCGATCTCCTGCTCGACGGAATGCAGTTCTTCTCTGGTCATCTCTCTCTTCCTCCTTGATGCAATAAAAAAGCCCCGCTCTCCATGACACGGAGGCGGGGCACGACATGCGGCGCGTATGCAACGGCTACATGTCTGCCCCAAAAATGCCAGCCTCAAGACGAGCGCACGACATGGCGCGCCCGTAGCGAATGGCTGTTTTAATTTTTCTTTCTTTCATGATGCCATTTACCTGATTCAAATTTCCGCCCGTTGCGATATAAAATTCGTCAAGAATTCTTGATCGCCACCAAACGGCATTGCTTCAATGCATACCACTGTTTTTTATTTTGGCAACAAGAAAAACGAAAAATACGTGTGAGGATATTTATCCCCGTTTCTGTATCCCAGAAAGTCTTTCAATTCATCGTGACGGCACTACGCTGCGTCCCGAAACCGTCCACGAATGGACAAACGAAAAACGCCGCGCCTCCAAGCCTGGAGGCGCGGCGTTTAAACGCTTCTCGGCGGACTGCTAGGCGACTATGATCGCGTAGGCCACGCCCAGGGCGCCGAGCGTGCCCAGAATGTAGGCTGGCAGGCGCGGCATCTCGCCGTTTTGCTCCATGGCCCGGCCGAACATGAAGAAGACCAGCGGGTGGACCAGGAAGGGCATGGAGAAGATGAAAGGAATGAGCAGCGCGGCCTCGGCTCCGAACATGCCGCCCTGTGTGGCGGCGAAAAGGCCGAAGTGTGAGATGCCCGAGGAGATGGCCATGGCTGAGTTTTCGAGCGACATGCCGCCGAGGCTTAGCATCAAAAAGCCGCCGAAGACGGCGCAGAGCTGCCAGCCAAAGGAGAACTGCATAAGCCCCTTGACCTCGGCCGCGTCCTTGCCGCCAGCGCGGCGCAGGGTTCGCATGGATATCACCGTGAGCACCACGCCTGCGGCCACGATGGCCAGCGACGGCCAGAACATGAGTGTTCCCATCTCCGCGCTCATGGCCAGCACCGAAAAGACAAAGATATGGCCGAAGAACGGCACGTTGATCATGATCGGCGCGCGGTAGGCCGCCGTGGGGCCGAGGTCTCCGGCCGTGCAGGCGCCGGTGAGGCCCGAGTGGGAGAGAGCACCCGCCATGCCCGGCGCGAGGTTCCTGGAGTTGGCCGTGCGGCCGAAATACATGAGCAGGGCGATGCCGCCGAACATCCAAAACATCTGGCCGAAGAAGCCGTAAGCCAGGACCGCGTTCATTCCGGTGATGGCGAAAGCCTCATCGATACGCGAGCCGCCGATCATGAAGTTACCCGCCAGAACCACGGGGATGCCCGCGAAGAGCAGTGCGCGGATGGTGGGGCCGAAGCACCACTTGTAGCACAACGCGCCGAGCCCTGCGGAGAGGATCATAGCGAAGAATATCTGCGGCAGCCCGATGAGGGGCCTGATCGCCACGGCGATCTGGTAGGAGAGGAAGAGCACGAGTAGGATGCCGACCATCTCGACCAGCCCCTTCTTGATGTAGAGACGCTTGTTGGCCACTGTGGCCTTGTAATCGATAAGGATGATCGCGGCCACGATGCCGATGTAGGCCACCACCGGATAGTAGCGGGCGAGGTCGCCGCCACCGATGCCCACGGTGAGACGGTAAACGGCCTCAAGCCCCAGCAGCAGGAAGAAGGAGCGGATGATGAAGACCATCTGGGTGCGGCCCGTGCCCATGACCACTTCCTCGGTGGAGGGTACGACCATGTCGTCTGGCTCCAATTCGATGCCGCCCAGGATCTTGCGCAACTCCTGGCCGCCCACGAAGAAGGAGACCGTAAGCGCGATGACCGTGGTGCGGCTGATGAGGTCGATGAGCGAGAATTCCGGCAGGCCGGGGCTGGAAACGCCGCTCTTGACCAGCACGTAGCCCATGCCCAGGCCGAAGATGACGATGATCAGGATGGGCGAGTAGCGCGTTCCCGCGACCACGGTCCTGGCGATGAGGACCATCGGGACGAGAAGGAACAGCGACAGCCAGAACTGGTTGAGAATCTGCAGATGCGCGATCTGCTCGATGACGACGTCCATGATTCCCCCGAAACGGTAATAATGTCGGGAATGAAGCGCAGGAAAACCTGCGCTCCCGGGGCCACGCGCCACGCATCGGCAAAACGGGGCATGCAGAGGACCCGAAGCATGAACTCTAACACGCTTTGGGCTCCGGGCAATAGTGGCCTTCGGCCCCGCCGCGCCATCGCGAGCGAAGCCCCCGGCTCCTTTGTCTCAAAATGATTGTGTAGTCAATCAAAATGGTCGGGTTTTCCGTTCATCACGGTCCGAAAAAAATGAACCGCGCGGGAAACGGCAATGGCGGGCGAGCTCCCGCCCGGCCCCGTCTCGCGCGAGC
Organism: Alkalidesulfovibrio alkalitolerans DSM 16529; assembly: GCF_000422245.1. NCBI lineage: Bacteria > Pseudomonadati > Thermodesulfobacteriota > Desulfovibrionia > Desulfovibrionales > Desulfovibrionaceae > Alkalidesulfovibrio > Alkalidesulfovibrio alkalitolerans. The sequence continues at coordinate 90,610 of NZ_ATHI01000030.1, read as the reverse complement.
CACGCTGATCGTCAGGCGGGTCGCCGCATGAGCGCGGTCATGAGGCCAGCGCCGATCAGGGCCCCGCCGCCGACGCGGTTCAGGGCGCGCATGGTTCGCGGATCGCGGGCGCGCTCGCGCACGGCTCCGGCCAGCAGGCCGTAGAGCGTGGCGTTGACCACGGCCAGGACCACGAAAGTCGGCACGAGGAGCGCGAACTGCGGCCCGAGTGGTTCTCCGTGGCGCACGAACTGGGGCAGAAAGGCCACGAAGAAGGCGATGCTCTTGGGGTTGAGCGCGGTGATGACGAAGGCCTGGGCGAAGAGTGTCCGGCTTTGGCGCGGCGTGCAGGCGCGGGTGGCCGGGGCAGCCGGGGAGGCCTGCCAGCTTTTCAGGCCCAGCCAGATCAGGTAGGCCGCGCCGCCCCACTTGAGCAGAGTGAAGAGTTCGGCCGAAGCCGTGAGCAGCGCGCCCATGCCGAGTAGCGCGCAACTCATGGCCAAGAGGTCGCCCAGGGCCACGCCGGGCGCGGTTGCCCAGATGGAGCGCCTGCCGTGGCTGAGCGCGCAGCCCGTGACGTAGAGAATGGTCGGTCCCGGAATGGCCAGCACCACGGCCGAGGTCAGGACGAAGGCCAGATAGAGGTCGAGGCTCACGGCTCGTCCTTTCCTCTTTCTCCCAAGGCCGGGTCGGCCGCCTTCTTGCGGCCGTTCTTGTTCTCCCACCAGGAGCGGTCCGGGCCCTTGAACCACCAGTCCGTGTGGTCGGTCTGGGCGATCCGCGCGGCCAGTTCGCGGCCCTCGGGGGTGCGCAGGCGTTCGAGCGCGCAGGCCAGCCATTTGCCCGCGTAGGTGTTGCCCAGGTCGAGTTGTTCCTTCAGGTTCAGAATCAGGTCGATCTGGTCCGCGTCCTGCGCAAGCCTGGCTTCGAGGCTCTCCACGACCTCAAGCTCCTCCCACAGCGGCAGGATGCGCTCGGCCAGCCCGGTTCCGGCCAGGGCGTCGCGCAAGGCGTCGGTGCGGCGCGAGGAATTATACATGCGGTTGACGTAGTTGAAGTCGCCGGTGCGCGCCTCGTGCAGATCGTGGAAAAGACAGAGCATGACCGTGCGTTCGGCGCTCGCCCCGGCCATTTCGGCCAGGACGAAGCCCACCACGGCGGTACGAAAGGAATGCTCGGCCACGTTTTCCTGCCCCGTGCCCAGGAACTGATAGCCCGAGCGCGGGGTCTTGCGGAGCATGCCCGCCTCGAAGAGGAAGTCCGCCAGGCGCGAGAGCCTGTCGCGGCCGCCGAGGTTCTGCGTGGCGTTGCAGGTGAAGGTTCGGGTCATGGGGATTATGTCCTGTAGTCTGCATTGATGGAGATGTATTCGTGCGTCAGGTCCGAAGCCAAGAGCACGTATTCGCCCGGCCCCTGGCCGAGCGAGACGTTCAGGCTCACGTCCTGCTTGCGCATCAGAGGCGCGAGGATGGCGTCCATGTCGCCAGCCACGGGACGGCCGCGGTCGAAGATGGTCACCCCGCCGATGGCCACGCTGACCTTGTCCGGGTCGAACTGCGCGCCGCTGCGGCCCAAGGCGGCCACGATGCGGCCCCAGTTGGCGTCCTTGCCGAACATGGCCGTCTTGACCAGGGGCGAATTGCCCACGGCCCTGGCCGCGTCCTCGGCCTGGCGGTTGTCCGCCGCGCCGACCACGGTGATGCGCAGGACCTTGGTGCCGCCCTCGGCGTCCTCGACGATCATGTAGGCCAGCGACTGGCAGAGGTCCGAAAGCGCGGCCGCGAACTCCTGGCCACATTCGCAATCGACCGTGACGCCGCTGGCGCCGCCCGCCAGGGCGAGCACGCAGTCGTTGGTCGAGGTATCGCCGTCCACGGTGATGCGGTTGAAGCTCTCGTCCACGGCCTTTTGCAGGATCTCGCGCCACCAGGCGGGATCGACCGCCGCGTCCGTGAGCACGAAGCCGAGCATGGTGGCCATGTTCGGGCTGATCATGCCCGCGCCCTTGGCCATGCCCATCAGCCGCACCTCGCGGCCGTCCACGTCCAGCCTGCGCCAGGCGATCTTGGGGAACTTGTCCGTTGTCATGATGGCCTTGGCGAAGTCGATGGGCCCGGCCTTGCCCAGGCTCTCGCCCAGGGCGGGCACGGCCGCGCGCCACTTGTCGAGCTTCAGGTGCTGGCCGATGACGCCCGTGGAGGCGGGCAGCACCTCGACCATCTGGCAGTCGAGGAGCCCCGCGACCATCTCCAGGGTCAGGCGGCAATTGACCAGCCCTTCCTCCCCTGTACAGGCGTTGGCCTGGCCGGAGTTGGCCACGATGGCGCGCACGCGCGGCAGCACCTCGAGCGTTTCGATGCACTGCAGGACCGGCGCGGCCTTGAAAAGGTTGGTGGTGAAGACGCCCGCGGCGGCCGCGGGTTCGTCGGCCACGATCAAAGCCAGATCGAGCTTGTCTTTCTTCTTGAATTCGGCGGCCGTGGCCGCGAAGCGGAAACCCTTGGGAACTGGAATGGCGCCCATGCGCACCTCCGCGAAAGGATGAGGGGTGCAACCGTAGCCCAAGACCCAGGGCCGTGCAAGCGCCCTGCCGCGCGACATTGTCCTTGCGCGCCGCCGGTCCTTGTTTTCGTTCAGCTCAAGCCCGTCTTGCATACCTCCTCGTTCACTCCCCATCCTGCCTTAGGCCCGGATGGGCGCAAATAAACACCGTTCTTGATATTGACACTGAAAGTCTTTTTCATTTACCAACTCCCGACTGTTCGTTCACCACCACTTGTCATTCAAGGAGCACGACCACATGCGAATTGCCGCTCACAGGCTTCACGCTGTCCGCCTCATCCTTCCCGTCCTGTGCCTTCTGCTGGCCGCGGGACCTGCCGCCGCCTATCCCCCCGACGGCCCCGCGACGCCCCTCGCCGTGCAGGCCGCGTACGACGACGCGACCATCGCCCTGCGATTTTCCTGGAAAACCGACAAGGGCTATCCCGGACTTCTGCACGACCTGCGCAGCTACGACGCTGCCAAAGGCTCCTGGGAGCGCCCCGCCCGAGTCAACGAGGACCGCATCTCCTTCATGGTCGAGGACATCGACGATCCCGTGCAGGGCTTTGCCAATCATGGTTGCTGGGTAACCTGCCACACCGATCTCAACGGCATGCCGGGCAACGCCGGACGCGGCGACACACGGCACTATGTGCTCAAGGGCGAGGGGCAGGGCAGGATGCTCGACATGTGGCACTGGCGCGGCGGACGCTCCGGCCCCATGGGCTACGCCGAGGACACCTGGGTGCGCGCCCACGATCTGAACAGCGACGCCCAAGGCCGCCGCCGGGACGACGACGCGGGCTCGCCCACGACCCTGCTGCGCGACAAGGGCGATCGCCTGCGCGAGGACCAGCCCTTTGCCGTGGCCTTCACGTTCGAGAGCAAGGACGTGACCTTGCCCGAATTCGTCTTCGATCCGCAGAAAAACTCCGGCCACTATTTCCTGGTGGACGACAATGGCCTGGCCAAGGCCGCCCCGGTGGCCGAGTTGGCCAATGCGCACTCCATCGAGGCCATGGCGCGCGGCGAGCGGCAGCACGCCCTCATCGCCACGGGCGAGAAGGCCAACGCCCTGCACGTGGCTTCCCTCTCCGATGAGGAAAAGGCCCGCATCGCGGCCGAGGCCCTGGCAGGCGGCATCATCCCGCGTCCCGTGCTCTTCGACCATGCGGGCGATCAGCACGACATCCGCGCCGAGCGGGCCTTCGACGAGGCAACCATGACCTGGACCGTGACCATGATCCGCGCTCTGGATACCGGTTCGAAAAACGACGTTTCGTTCAAGGGACTCGACGCGGGCCGCGTCTACACGCTCGGAATGGCCTTGCACGACGGCAACGGCAGCGGCATGAGCCACCTCGTGGCCCTGCCCGCGAGCCTGGGCAAGGCGGGCAGCGGCTCGATGATTGAGGCCGCGCGCGTGAGCGACGTCGCGAAGGCCGACTGGACCAAGGTCCCCACGGCCACGGTCGATCTGTTCACGGCCGAGCCTGTCTCCTGGCAGGAGATCGACGCCAGCGCGACGAACTAGCGCGGCGCGGCCCCATCGGGCCGCCTCGCATGGAGCAAAAAGCGGAGGCCGTGGACCATGCGATCCACGGCCCTTTGCCGTTCCCGCCAGTCAGGCGGACCGAAGAAATCGAGCTTGTTGACAAAACCCTTTTCCAGGCTGCTCCAAAAGACTCAGATGCAAAGCGCGAGAAAAGCTCAAGGCAGACGCGCAGTTGTCATGCGCGAGGACGTGCACTTTTCACAGCAAAGCAGCAGATGGGATTTTTTCGGCAGCCTGAATCCGGGCTACTTTTTCTTCTTCAGGCTTCGGGTGTACAGGGTCGCCCCTGCAAATGCCCCGCAGAGCATGCCCAGGAAAAGGCCCCTCTCCAGGGTCGTGAAAAGCAATCCGGCGACAACCCCCAGGGAGCCCCCGATGAGGATGCCCCGGGCCAAGTAGTCGGTGATGTCCTTTTTATTCATGGCGCTCGCTCGATGCTGTAGGTCAGTGATTTCGACACACGGTCGCCGGTGAGCCAGCCGTCCAGCTCCTGACGCTGCGATTCGGTCATTTCGGTGAAGGAGACCCCCACGCCGGGCGCCTCCATGCCCGCACCCCAGGCCACACGCCAGCGCACCTGGGCGGCGATAGGCGTCTGGTCGGCGAACTCCCGGATGCGCAGCCACAGGCGCTGCCTGTCCGCGAATTCCGCGAAGGAGCACAGGAAGCATCCCCCCTGGGAGACATTGACGGTCACCGAGCGTTCGGCTTGGTCCTCGGCGAACGTCTCGGCGCGCGAGACGAGTACGTTGAAGACGAGGTCTCCACGCGGCTGGACGCGCAGGATGCGCGGGCTGAACACGGCGGCTTCGAGGTGCACGAAGTCGGCCACGATGTTCCCGCTTTGCGCGGGCTGGCCATAATACAGGCCGTGAATCCTGCCGTCGTGGGGATCATGCCGCAGCCGGAGTACCGGGTAGCTTTCGAGCACCTCGTGCACGAGCCGTTTCTCGCCCGCCGGAGCCTTGATGAGCGTGGGGACATCCACGAGCAGTCCGTGGTAGGCGCTCTCGCGCAGGCGAGCGCGAAGGCTCGGCAGGTCCTCCACCGCGTCGTGCTCCGCACCGGCGACCGCAAGCGCGGCACGATAAGCTTCCTTCGCCTCCCCTTGCTCGGCGAGCAGCAGGACACGGACGTGTTTTTCGCGGCTGACGGTCATTGCTCTCCCTACACATTAAAAGCTTACGTTTTTTCCCTCGCCCGGGCAAGCACGGCGGCCGCGCAACGCGCCGCAGGGCGATAGAATCGACGCCCTGCGCGGTTTCACGGGAAATTCGTTTGACAAGCGAAGACGCGCACGGCAAAAGCGCATACATATACGCTTGCGGCCTGCGGCCAGTTAATTCTGAATCCCCCCGCACTATCCGCGCGTCACGCCAAGGAGGTAGTTTTATGTTCAGCAAGGCCCAGTTTGTCGAGGAACTCAAGAACGCCCAGCCCGACGTCTTCAAGACCAAGGCCGATGCGGAAAGGGCGTTTGACGCCTTTTGCGCCGTCCTGGCCAAGGGAGTCGAGGGCGGCGAAGGCGTTCGTCTTCCCGGCGTCGGCACCTTCACTGTCAAGCAGCGCGCCGGCCGCACCGGCCGCAACCCCCAGACCGGCGCGACCATCACCATCCCCGCCAAGCGCACGGTCAAGTTCTCCGTGGCCAAAGGCCTGGACGAGTCGCTGAACGCGTAGCTCACCTCGCCGCAAGACGCGGACCACGGTCAGGCATAAAAAAGCCGGGCGGTCGAAAGACCGTCCGGCTTTTTTCATGGTGACGGCGACGTGGTATACGCCGCAAAAGCCTATTCCGTGGCCAACGAAATGTTGCGCACGCCCATGGAAACATAAAGCCGCGCCAGTGCCTTCTGGTAATCGGCCAGGGCACTGGAAAGCTGCGTTTCAGCGTCGGTCAGACGTGACTGGGCGTCCAGCACGTCGGTGTTGGTGCCGACCTGGGCTTGATAGCGGGCCACGGCCATGCGGTAGCCTTCTTGCGCCGCCTCCACGGACTTGCGGGCCACGCCGATGCGGTCCGCGGCCTCCTGTAGGTCGAGCAAATTCTGCTTGACCTCGAAGGAGGCGTCCAGGCGGGTGTTGGCCAGTTCGGCCTCGATCTTGGCGACGTTCTCTTTGGACGCCTGGTAGGCGTTGTAGGTCTTGCCCCACTCGAAGAAAGTCCACGAGGCCTGCGCGCCCACCGACCACGACGAGTAGCCCGTGCGGTTGCGGGGGTTGCCCCTGAGTTCGGGGCTGTCGCCGCTTTGCGAGTATTTGTAGGTGGCGTCCACGTCGGGGTAGAAGTCGCTAGCCGTGATCTTGGCGTCCTGCTGCGCGATCTCCACGCTCTTGCGGCCGATCTGCAGGTCGGGCCGCTGGCGGTAGGCGGTGGCGAGGCAGTCGTCCAGGCTGCGCATGAAGGGCAGGTAGTCCAACTCGCCGACGTACTCAGTGGGGTATTCGAGGGGCAGGCCGATCAGAGTGTTCAGACGGGCGGTCTGGGTGGCCACCTCGTTTTTGGCGACCAGGAGCGTCTGCTCGGCGGTGGCCAGATCCACTTCGGCCTGCAAAACGTCGAGCTTGGGCCTGAGCCCCACGTCGAAGAACGCCTGCGTGACCTGAAGCTGCGATGTGAGGCGGGCCACGGCGTCCTCGGCCGATTTGACGTCCATGCGGCCTTTCAACAGATCAAGGAATGTCGTCTGGATGGTGCGCACAAGAGTCAACTCGGCGTTAGACAGTTGGGCCTCGGCCTGCTCCTTGGCGATTTTGGCCCGCTGATAACGCGAAAGAAGCTCGAAGCCCCTGAAGATCGGCTGGGTCACGTTCAGGCTAAAGGCCCAGCGATCACGGGAACCGGTGACGCGGCCGGCCGTGGACGGTTCGCGGTCAAGCCGCTCGTAGCCGTAGCCTGCGGTCATGGTCGGACCGAAGGCGCCAAGCTGCGAGCGCCTGCCGTATTCGCTGCCCGAAAGCTGGAAGCGCGCGGCCTCGATCTGGGGATTGTAGGTCAGTCCCCGCCGCACGGCCTCTCCGAGGTCGACTGGGCCGGTCATCGAGGCAATGGGGTCTTCGGGATCGAGCACGGGCTGTGTCGTCTCGCCGCCCTCTTCCGCGACGGGCGTGCCCGTCGCGACCGAGTCGTCCTGCGCCCAGGAGGGCGCGGCAAGAAGTGAGGCCAGGAAAATCATCGTGCCGAGCATGGCCAAGCTTCGCTTCATCATGAGTCTTTATCCCTCGGTAAGTGTCGCTGCCTCGGACGAAGGGGCCGCGAGGCTTTGCAAGCGTATCGGAACGTCTCCTACCAAACCCGGAGAGAAAAATAAACACTTGTTTAGCGCGCCGCCCCGAAAGTCCCACCCGCCGTGTTTCCCCGCCACGCGCCCAAGCGCTTTCCCGGCTGCTGGGCACGGCCGGGGGAGGTACGGCGGAAAAAAGCTGGCGGCAACATTCGTGCAATGCCAAAGCGGATCGACCAAGCGCCGGAAAACGTCTTTCGACGGTCGACGACGGCAAGCCTGCGAACCGCCCATACGCGTTGCAAGCTTTGTGCGAGAATTTTATGTTCACGCGAATATCATGAACAGTGTTGACCAGCGCCGAAAAGCTGGCTATACCGTTTTGGTCCATTAAACAGGTGTTTAAAAAAATGACGCAGATGCACAGACACGAAATCCTCCCCACGACCGCGCACGCTCCCCGGAACCAGGCTTGGCGGCTCACTCGCCACATCGCTTGGCTGTCCCTGCTCGCCTCGGCCTGGCTACTCCTGACCGCGGCGACGGCGGCGGCCCAGCAGCAAATGCCACCCGCCAAGGTGGTGACCGCCCCCGTCCGCAGTGGAGAGACAGCTCCCACGGCCCAGTTCGTGGGCACGGTCTACTTCAATGAAATGGCCGCCGTGGCGACGGAAACCTCAGGGCTTGTGACGTCCTACACCTTCGCCACGGGCGACCGCGTGCGCCGGGGCCAAGTTCTCGTCTCGCTGGACACGGACGTCCTGGCCCAGGAGTTGCGCGCCCAGGAAGCCCTGCTCGCCCAGGCTCGCCACAACCTGGATCTCGCCCGACGCGAGGACGAGCGCCTGGCGAAACTGTTCGCCACCGGCGCCGTGGCCGAACAGGAGTTCGACGCCAAGCGTTTCGAACGCATGGGGCTCGAACAGCGCGTGACCTCGCTTGAGGCCACAGTCAAGCAACTCGCCCTGCGCATCGAGCGGGCTCGCGTCACCGCGCCGTTCGACGGCGTGGTGCTCTCGCGCTCCGTGAACCGGGGCGAATGGTTGAACCAGGGCCAGACCGTGGCCGAAATCGGCCGCGACGATGTCATGGACGTGGTGGTCGACGTGCCACAGCATGTTCTGGCGCATCTGCCGAACGACTCATCGGTGCATGTCGAGGTCGCCGGTCGCATGCTCGAACCCGCGCGCTTCCGCCTCGTCCCTTCGGGCAACGTGGCCATGCGCACTTTTCCCGTGCGCGCCACGGTCAAAAATCCAGGATTCCTGGCTCAAGGCATGGAAGCCCGCGTGAACCTGCCGACCGGTCCTTCCCAAAAGGGGCTGATCGTGCACCGCGACGCAGTTCTCGCAGTTGGCGGCTCTCCCGCCGTGTGGGTTGCCCGCGACGGCGTGGCCGCCATGGTTCCCGTCGTTGTGCTCGGCTACTCGGGCTTCGACGCGGGCATCCAGGCGAACGGCCTCGAAGAAGGCGAGATGGTCGTCGTCAAGGGCAACGAGCGTCTGCGCCCGGGCCAGCCCCTCGTGGTGGAGAACCCTTAGCCGGGTTGCGGAAACATCATGGACGCCATTCGTTTCGCCATAAACAATCCCGTCACCGTCCTCGTGGGCGTGATCAGCGTGGTCATGTTCGGCCTCATCGGTCTCGCGGGGCTGCCCTACCAGCTTTCGCCGGACGTCACGGAGCCCGAGATCACCGTGACCACCATGTGGCCCGGCGCGACTCCTTACGAAGTCGAACGCGACATCATCGAGGAACAGGAAAAGGTCCTCAAGGGCATTCCAGGGCTTCGCGAAATGACCAGCGAGGCCTTCAACTCGCAGGGCAACATCACCCTGACCTTCGAGATCGGCGTGGGCGTGGACGACGCGCTGTTGCGCGTCTCCAACAAGCTGAACGAAGTGCCGAGCTACCCGGAAACAGCCGAGCGGCCGGTCATCGTGGCCACGGGAGCGAACACCTCGCCCGTCATCTGGATGGTGCTCAAGCCCCTGCCGGAAAACACGCGCGACATCGCCACCTACCGCACCTATCTCGAAAACGAGGTGCGCCAGTACATCGAACGCGTTCCCGGCGTGGCCGACCTCTTCATCGGCGGCGGCACCGACCGCGAGATGCATGTGATCGTCGATCCGCTGCGTCTGGCCGCGCATGGCCTGACCATCGCCGACGTGAGCGCCGTGCTCTCGGGCGAGAACGCCAACGTGGCCGCGGGCATCATGGACGTGGGACGCCGCGCCTACCGCATCCGCTCCGTGGGCGAGTTCGCCTCGCCCGAAGATATCCGCGAAGTAGTCATCGTCTCCACCGGCCAGACCCGCGTGACCGTGGGCGACGTCGCCGAAGTCGAGTTCGGCTACAAGCGCAAGGACACGGCCATGCTCCACAACGGCGCCCCCGGCATCGCCATCGGCGTCAAGCCCGAGCCCGGAGCCAACATCCTGGACATGACTGACGCCGTGGAGGTCGTGGTCCGGGAAATGAACGAGGGACGCCTCAAGGACAACGGCGTCTACCTCGACTGGACCTACGACCAGCGCCCCTACATCACGGGCGCCATCGACCTCGTGCGCCAGAACATCCTCATCGGCGGCGTGCTGGCGGCCTTGGTGCTTCTCGTCTTCCTGCGCAGCATCTCGTCGACGACCATCGTCGGCGTGGCGATTCCCATCTCGGTCATCGGCTGCTTCATCTTTCTCTCCGCCTTCGGACGCAACCTGAACGTGGTCAGCATGGCGGGCATCTCCTTTGCGGTGGGCATGCTCGTGGACAGCGCCATCGTGGTTCTGGAAAACATCGACCGCCACAGAAGCATGGGCAAAAACGCCTTCAGCGCCGCCTACGACGGCGCGCGCGAGGTCTGGGGGGCGGTCTTCGCCTCCGCGGCGACCACCGTGGCCGTGTTCCTGCCCGTGGTTTTCATCCAGGAAGAGGCGGGACAGCTCTTCAAGGACATCGCCATCGCCGTGACCTGCGCCATCTCGCTTTCGCTCTTCGTCTCGGTGCTGGTCATCCCCATGCTCGCTTCCCAGTTCTACAAGCGCGCCAAACCCAAGGATCCGTCAGCGGCGGAGCGGTCGCTCATCGGAAGGTTCGGTCGTCGCGTCGGTGAATTCCTCACCTCCCTGGTGGAGATATGCATCCGGAGCGTCACCTCGCGTCTGGTGACCATCGTGGGTCTCACAGGACTCGCCGTGCTCCTGACCTGGGCCTTCTTCCCCAAGATGGAGTACCTCCCCCAGGGCAACAGAAACCTCATCCTTTCCATCCTCGTGCCGCCTCCGGGCCTTTCGTACGAGGAACGCTTCGCCATGGGCGAGAGCATCTTCGCCCAGGCCGAGCCCCACATGCGCAAGGAAGTGGACGGGCTGCCCGGCATCCAGAACATGTTCTTCGTCTCGGGCGACCAATTCAACATCCTGGGCGCCATCAGCACCGAGGAACAGCGCGCCGGGGAACTGCTCCCGAAACTGCGCGCGTGGGTCAACTCCATTCCAGGCGTTTTCGGCATCAGCCTTCAGGCAGGCATCTTCCAGACCAACATCAGCCAGGGACGAACCATCTCCCTGGACTTCTCGGGGCCAGACATCGATACCCTGGTGGCCGCGGCGGGTGCAAGCTTCGGCCAGGTCTCCCAGGCCATTCCGGGCGCACAGATCCGCCCCGTGCCCTCGCTCGAAATGCTCTACCCCGAGATAGTGCTCACCCCGAACCGCGACCGGGTGCGGGCGGCAAACATGAGCGCCGTGGAACTCGGCCGCGCCGTGGACGTGCTCATGGACGGCCGCAAGGTGGGCGAATTCAAGGAGCCCGGCGAAAAGACCATCGACCTAGTGCTCATGGGCCAGCGCGGCGAGCACCGCACTCCGGAGGATATCCACTCGGCCCTCATCGCCACGCCCGGCGGCCAGGTGGTTCCCGTGTCGAGCCTCGCGCAGCTCACGCGCACCTATGGCATCACCCAGATCCGCCACTTCGAGCGACGCAGGACCATCACCCTGGAGATATCTCCGCCCGAAACCATCCCTCTGCAGCAGGCCATGGACATCATAGACGAACAAATCGTCCCGGCCGTGCGCGGCATGGGGCTGCTCCGGGGAATCGACGTCTCCATGTCCGGCGCGGCGGACAAGCTCACCGCCACCCGTCTGGCCTTGCAGGACAACTTCCTCCTGGCCCTGGCCATCACCTATCTGCTCATGAGCGCCCTGTTCGGAAACTTCATCTACCCGCTCATCATCCTCTTCACCGTGCCGCTGGCCGCGGCGGGCGGCTTCGCGATGCTCAAGCTGCAGAACCTCCTCGTCTCGCCCCAGCCCCTGGACGTGGTGACCATGCTCGGCTTTATCATCCTCGTGGGCGCGGTGGTCAACAACGCCATCCTCATCGTCTACCAGTCCGTGAACAACGTGCGCTACAACGGCATGCAGGGCATCGAGGCCATCATCGACGCCACGCGCACCAGGCTTCGCCCCATCTACATGTCCACCACGACCTCCATCTTCGGCATGCTGCCCCTGGCCGTGGCCCCCGGCCCCGGCTCCGAGCTGTACCGGGGCCTGGGAGCGGTCGTGCTGGGCGGCCTGGCCGTGTCCACCATCTTCACGGTCTTCGTCATCCCCTGCCTGCTGGCTTTTCTCATCGGCATGGAGAAACCCCGAAGCGCCGAAAACGGCGTGTAGCAGACTGTCCCCAAAGCCCCTCTGCGGCGGCGTTGCCGCAAAAATACGAAACGCCCGCTCCGGTTTCCGGGGCGGGCGTTTTTCTGCTGCGAATGCCGAGAGAGCAGGCTAGGCGAAGGCGGCGCGCGCCTTGGCGAAACCCTCGCGGCTGCGCCGGATGACTTCCTCGCCCACGCAAAACGCCAGACGGAAGTAGCCGGGACGGCCGAAGCCCGAGCCGGGCACGGCCAGGACAAGATTCTCCGCCAGGACCCGGCAAAAAGCCACGTCGTCGCCGCCGGGGGCCTGCGGGAAAAAGTAGAACGCGCCCTTGGGCATCTGGAAGGTGTAGCCCGTCTCGCGCAGCACCTCGGCCATGGCCGCGCGGCGCGAAGCGTAGATCGAGGCGTCCACGCCGTAGCCCAGGGCCTTCTCCAGCACCTGCTGGGCCAGGGCCGGGGCGTTCACGAAACCCAGAATGCGGTTGGTCAGCGTCAGCCCGCCGAGCAGGACTTCTTTTTCGGGCATGGCCGGGTTCACGGCCAGATAGCCGATGCGCTCGCCCGCCAGGGAGAGGTTCTTGGAGAAGGAGCTGACCACCACGGAGTAGGGATACAGCGGCAGCACGGGGGGCACGTCCACGCCCTCGTAGACCAGGAACCGGTAAGGCTCGTCAGCCAGAAGGAAGATGGGACGGCCGTGCTCGGCCGACTTCTCGGCCAGGAGGCTGGCCAGCGCTTCGAGGTCCGCGCGCGGATAGACCGCGCCCGTGGGGTTGTTGGGCGAATTGACGAGCACCACCCGGGTCTTCGGGGTGATGGCCCGCGCCAGGGCGTCGAGGTCGAGATCGAATGTCAGATCCTTGGCGGGCGCGGTGACGAACACGCCGCCGAAATTCTGGGTATAGAAGCCGTACTCCACGAAGAACGGCGAGGGCGCGAGCACTTCGTCGCCGGGTTCGAGCACAGCGCGGAAAAAGGCGTTGATGCCTCCGGCCGCGCCGCAGGTGATGATCACGTCCTGCGCGTTCACGGGGCACTGTTGCTCGCGCGCCACCTCGGCCGCGAGCTTGGCGCGCACGGCCGGATACCCGGCGTTGTGCATGTAGCCCACGCTGAAGGGCTGGTCGATGGTCTCGGCGATCTCGCACAGGGCCGTCTTCACGGCCATGGGAGGCGGCAGGTCAGGGTTGCCCAGCGAAAAATCGCAGACCTTGTCCGTGCCGTGCTCGGCCTTGAGCTTCGCGCCTTCCTCGAACATCTTGCGGATCCACGACGACTTGCCGATGTATTCCGCGACCTGGGACGAAAGCAGACTCATGTATCCTCCTTGGATGCGAAAAAATTCCTTGAAGCTCTGCCGTATGGGCGGGGATTCTGCCTTGGCCTTTGCGCGTGGGGCCCTACGGAATCTCCAAGCCCATCTTGCGGTATTCGGCCAGCTTGTTACGCAGGGTGCGCACGGAGATGCCGAGAAGATCGGCCGCCTGGGTGCGGTTGCCAAGTGTCTTATCCAGACTGCGTAAAATCATGCGCCGCTCCAGTTCGTCCAGGGGCAGCACCTCGCCCACGGCGGGCATGTCCGTGCCCGAAATCAGGGAGCCCGCGCCCATGGGAGCGGCTGGGGCGGGCTTCTTGGCCACCTCGGCCGCGTCGGGACCGTCCGCTTCCGCACCCAACATCTCATCGGGAATCTCGAAGGAATCGGGATCGAGCAAGAAATGGCGCGAGGAGATGGGGCCTGCTCCGGCCAGCAACACGGCGCGCTCCATAAGGTTTTGCAACTCGCGCACGTTGCCCGGCCACCCGTAGCCGCGCATCCACTCCACAGCCTCGTCGGAGAAGGCCAGCGCGGGCAGGCCGTAGGCCTTGCAGAAACCGTCCACGAACCATTTGGCGAGCAAAAGCACGTCGTCGCCGCGCTCGCGCAGGCTCGGCAGCTTGAGCGGGATGACATTCAGGCGGAAATAGAGGTCCTGGCGGAACTTGCCCTGCTCGACGTACTCTTCGAGCCTGCGGTTTGTGGTCGCGAGCACTCGCACGTCCACACCGACCGTTTCGGTGCCGCCCACACGGTCGATCTCCCCTTCCTGGAGCACGCGCAAGAGCTTGGCCTGAAGGCCGAGGTCCATTTCGGAAATTTCGTCCAGCAGCAGGGTGCCGCCGTCGGCCAGCTCGAACTTGCCGAGTTTTCTGGCGATGGCTCCGGTGAAGGCTCCCTTCTCGTGGCCGAACAGCTCGGATTCGAGCAGATGCTCGGGCAGTGCGGCGCAGTTGATGGCCACGAAGGGCTGCCGGGCGCGGTCCGAATGTTCGTGCAGAAAACGGGCGAAGCGCTCTTTGCCGGTGCCGGACTCGCCGGAGATGAGGACCGTGGCCTTGGAAGCGGCCACCTGCTTGGCCAGGGCAAGAACGCGCAGGATCGACGGATGTCGGCCGATGATCTCGCCGCTGCCTCCACGTTGCGGTGCGGGCTGGGTTGTCGGCTGGCCGCTCGCCCGGGCCACCTCGGCCCTCCTGCTCGTGGCCGCGGTCAGCCCCGGGCGGGGAAGCACGGCCTCGACCCGTTCCCAGGAGAGCGGTTCGAGCCAGTAATCCCGAGCGCCGAGTTCGAGGAGTTTTCTGGCCTCGTCAGCCGTGCCCTGGTCGGTGAAAACCACCAGAGGCGGAAAGTCTCCCATGGCCGCAGCCGATTCGGCGAGCAGGTTCTCGACCTTGTAGCCCGGCAGCCGAGCGCGGGAGAATACCATGCCCGGATCGTTCTTGCGGATGAAGGCCAGAGCACCACTGAGGTTGTCGGCCAAGCCGACCTCGAAGCCATGTTCGCGCAGACGGTCGAAAAGCCCGGACACGGAAGCGGGCGCCGCGACGAAGAGGACGCTTTGCGCGCTCATCCGGCGTTCCTCGGTCTGTTCCCGGGGCGTACGGAAGCGATCATGATGTCCACCGGCCTCTCGTGGTTCCGCATGCGTCTTGAGGTCATCGCCGACAATCCATACAGACATTTGCCCGTCAGGACAATGCCCGGACCGCCTCCGGGCACGCGCTGCGGGGCAAGATTCCCCGGTTGACCTGCGTCGGTGGCGGATATAGCTTCCCTGCCATGGACGACACCCGCCTGCGCGCGATCCTCGACGACGTCTCCTCGGGCCGCATGGACGCGCAAACCGCCCACGACGCGCTCAAGGGCTGCCGCTTCGCCCCCTACGCCCGACTCGCCGAAGGCATCTGTTTGGACACATCCCGTGCGGCGCGCACCGGCCAGCCCGAAGTCGTTTTCGGCCAGGGCAAGGACGACCGGCAACTGGTCGCGGCCGTGGGCGGGTTGCGCGACGCTGGCCAGCCAGCGCTGGTCACGCGGCTTGATCCCGCGCAGGGTGAGAAGCTGCTGACGACCTTCCCGGAAGGCGAGTACTGGGAGCGGCCGCGCCTCTTTTCCCTGGGCCGCTCCCTGGAACTGGCCGAGCCCTGGCCCGCCTCGGGCGAGGTGATGATCGTCTCGGCCGGGGCGGCGGATCTGCCCGTGGCCATGGAGGCGCTGGGTGCGGCGCGCTTCTTCGGCCTCTCGGCCGGATTCCTGGCCGACGTGGGCGTGGCCGGGCTGCACCGGCTGCTTCAGGGTGTGGAAGCCCTCTCTGTCGCGCGGTTGCACGTCGCGGTCGCGGGCATGGAGGGCGCGCTGCCGAGCGTTCTGGCGGGCATGTTCGGCAAGCCAGTGATCGCGGTGCCCACCTCGGTGGGCTACGGCACCGGCCTTTCCGGCCTGGCCGCGCTCTTGACCATGCTCAAC
The DNA here is from genome assembly GCF_000422245.1 of Alkalidesulfovibrio alkalitolerans DSM 16529. NCBI lineage: Bacteria > Pseudomonadati > Thermodesulfobacteriota > Desulfovibrionia > Desulfovibrionales > Desulfovibrionaceae > Alkalidesulfovibrio > Alkalidesulfovibrio alkalitolerans. The sequence goes on along the minus strand of NZ_ATHI01000030.1, from coordinate 74,858 downwards.
TCGTGCGCGCCGGGCCTTTGCGTGGTCAATATCGACAACGGCTACGGCGCGGCCGCGCTGGCCGCCAAGCTGCTCGCGGCGCTCTCCACTCCTGCCCCGGACGAACGCGCGTGAACGTCTGCTTCGTCAACTCCACGCGGCGCTGGGGCGGTGTCAAGACCTGGACCCTGGACGCGGCCGCACGCCTTCAAGCCATGGGGCACGGCGTCTCCATCGTCTGCCGCGAAGGCACGTTCGCCGACGCTTCGGCCGCGCGCGGCCTGAACGTCTCGGCGAGGCGCTTCGGCCTTGACTACTCGCCGCTCATGATCGCCTTTTTCCTGCACCACTTCAAAATGCACGGCGTCCAGGTCGTGGTTTGCAACGTGGGCAAGGACCTGCGCACCGCAGGCGTGGCCGCGCGTCTGGCCGGACTGCCCGTGGTGCACCGCGTGGGCCTGCCGCGCGACATGCGCGACACGCTCAAGGTGCGCCTCACGCACCGTTTCGTCAGGCCCCGCCTGCTCTCGCCCTGCGAGTTCATCAAGAACGGCATGCTCGCCGAGGTATCCTTCCTCGCGCCCGAGGAGATCACGGTCATCCGCACGGGCAAGGAGTGCGCGGCCGCGCCGCCCGCACCGCGCGACCACGACGGGCCGCGCCGTCTGGTCGTCACCTCGCAACTCAATCCGGACAAAGGGCACGCCGACCTTCTGCACGCCCTGGCCGCGCTCGCGGGCGAGGGGCTGGACTATCGCCTGGACGTCGTGGGCGAGGGCTCGTCCGAACACGCTTTGCGCGAGTTAGGGCGCTCGCTCGGAATCGACGACAGATTGACCTTTCACGGTTTTCAGTCCAATGTCCGGGCCTTTCTGGAACGGGCCGACGTCTTCGTGCTGCCTTCGCGCTCCGAGGGGCTGCCCAACACCCTGCTCGAAGCCATGGCGTTCGGTCTTTTGCCCGTGGCCCGCGACGTAGGCGGATTGCGCGAGGTCTGGCCGACTGCCCTGGCCCCGTTCCTGGCCGATCCCAAACAAGGCGACTCGCTTCGCGGCGACGACCTGCGCGAGCCATTGCGCCAGGCCCTGACATGCGACCCCGAAAAATTCGCCAAGCATCGTCTGGCCGCCTGGCGGGCCTGCCGGGAGAATTTCGATCTCAAGACGCAGAGCAAGCGCCTGGCCGACTGGCTTTCGCAGCTTGCCGGGCAGTCGGCGCACAAGCCAAAGCCCTGAGAAACAGGACGTCGATGAACTTGAAAAACACCGTCATCACCCCGCCGACATCCCGCCGGGAATGGGCAGAGTTGTTCCTGGACATCGCTCGTCTGGGGCTTTGCTTCTACCTGCTGCTGCACCCTTTCGGTATCTCGTTTCGCGAGATCGGCGGCAGCACGGCCACCGTGGGGCTGGCCCTGTACTACATCCTGGACTGGCGCGGCTCGGTGCTCGCACGCTTCCCATTGCGCGCCGTCTTCGCGGCCTTTCTGGCGGTGATCCTCTTCAAAACCCTGCATTCCATGCATCCGTCCCTCAGCCGCTACGCCCTGACTTCGTCCCTGCACGCCACCCTCTTCCTGGGGCTGGCGGCCCTGGAGACGGCCCGCACCTGGCGGCACATCTCCTGGATGGTGGGCTGCATGGCCGCGATGGCCTGCGCCCAGGGGGTGGCCGGGGTCTACCAGTACGTTTTCAACCACGCCTTCAATCCCAGCGATGTTGGCTTTCTGCAAACCCATCGGCTCACTGGCACCATGCATACGCCGCGCGTCGGCAACCTGATGTCGTTGGCCACGCCCGCGATCCTGGCCCTGCCCGCTCTTTTGCCCGCGCGCTGGCCCATGTCCCGGCGCATCGTTACAAGCCTGCTCGTGGCCGCGCCCGCCTTGTTCCTGCTCGTCTTCAGCCACACCCGTTCGGGCTGGCTGGGCTTCGTCCTGGTCATCACCGTCTTCGGCGTGCTGCGTTTCGGTCCGCGAACGCTGCTCGGCGTGGCCGCCCTGGTCGTGTTTTTCCTGCTTGCGAACGGGCTGGGGCGCTTCGATCCCGCAGTGATCGCCGCCGACCAGCGCTGGACCATCTGGGGTGCGGCCATCGAAGTCTTCAAAGCCTACCCGGTCTTCGGCGCGGGGCTGAACACCTACCACGCGGCCTACACCTCCCTGGGCATCGAATTTCCCTTCACGGCCATGCCGCATCCCCACAACATCTACCTGCAATTCCTGGCCGACACCGGCATCGTGGGCTTCACTGTGGCCGTGGCCTTCCTGTTTGGTACGCTGGCCTACATGCTGCCGCCGCTGTGGCGGCGGCGAGGCCGCTACACGCCGCACGGCCTGATCGCCCTGGCCATGGTCTCGGCCTATGCGGGCTATCTTCTCACTGCCGCCACGGCGCACGAATTCTTCCGCACCTGGTGGCTCGGCCTGGCCATGTCCGTGCAGGGGTTGGGCCTGGCCTGCGCCCGCCTTCTGCGTGAAGAGGACGGTACTCCATGACCACGCTTTCCTTTCGGGCCATCTTGGGCCGCTGGCTTTTGTGCTCCCTGCCGCTGCTGGCCATGCTGGCCGCGATCTGGCTCCTGTTCGAGGACGCCACGGCCGCGGATTGGGCATTTCGCGTCCACCGCGACGAGAACCAGTGGGCCAAAACCCTGATGCGGGCCTTCTCCGACTGGGGCAACCCCGTGCTCTACACCCTGGCCGCGCTGTGCCTTTTTCGCGCCTGGAAGAAGGGCGAGAAGCACCGCGTGCGCTACTGGCTGACTTTCGCGGCGTTGCAGATATTCATTTCATTCTTCCTGGTGCGGGTGACCAAGATTGCCCTGGGCTCCCCGCGCCCCGACGCCTCGGACCGCCTGTTCCGGCCCATGACCCTGGACGCCTCGCACCACTCCCTGCCCTCGGGCCACACGGCCGAGAGCACCGGCACGGGCACGGCCTTGGCCCTGGCCTGGCCCCACGCGGCCGTAAGCCTCGCCCTGGGCGTCTTCGTCGGGCTGATTGCCTTTTCGCGCATCTACCTCTCCTGGCACAGCCCTTCGGACGTCTTCTTCGGTTGGCTGTTCGGCTCCATGGCCGGAATTTTCGCCGCAGTGCTGGCCGACGTCCGCTGGTCGCGCCTCTTTTCCCGGAGCGCGTAGGCCGTGCGCGTCATCTACCTGACATCCTCGGAGAGCCTCTCGGGCGGCTCGCGCCAAGCCCTCTACCTGGCGCAGGGGCTGGCCGGACGCGGCCACGAGACCTTCCTGCTCACGCCCGCCGTATCGTCGCTGCCCGACCAAGAGGCGGGCGGCGAGGCCGCCTTCAGGGCCGTGGCCCTGCCCGCGAAGCGCGGCTGCTGGCGGGCGGCCGTGGAACAGCTTTTGCCCGCGCACGACACCCCCTTCGTGCTCCACGCCTTCCACAACAAGGCTTGCAAGCTGGCCTCGTGGTGGGGGCTTCGCTGGCGGCTGGCCAAGCGGCGGGCCGTGGTGGTCCTGAACCGGGGCGTGTGCTACCGGCCGGGCAATCCCCTGCCTTGGTGGTCGCCCGGCGTGGACGCGGTGAGCGTCAACTCGCGCGCCTGCGCCGACGTTCTGGCGCGCATCGGCGCGCCCCGCGCCAAGCTGCGCGTGATCTACAACGGCGTGCCCGAGGGCCGCGTGCGCGCGGGCCGCGAGCCTTTGGCCGTGCGCGCGGAACTCGGCATCGCTCCAGACGCGCTCGTGATCGGCTCCATCACCGGCGACAAGCCGGTCAAGGGCGTGGAGCAACTCGTGCGCGCGGCGGCACTGGCCAAGACAAAGGGCTTGTCCGCCCGCCTGGTGCTCGTGGGCACGAACCCCGCCAAGTGGGGACCGCTGGCGCGCGAGCTGAACGTGGCCGACCTCTTCGCCTTCATCCCGCGCACGCCGCACGTGGCCGACTACCTGGGCGTCTTCGACGCCTTCGTCATCTCCTCGCTCTCCGAATCCCTGCCCAACACCCTGCTCGAAGCCTGCCTCGCGGGCCTGCCCGTGCTCTCCACGGCCGTGGGCGGCATCCCCGAACTGATCGAAGGCCGTGGCATCCTGGTTCCGCCGGGCGATGCTTCCGCTCTGGCCGAAGGACTGTTGCGCCTGGAACGCGACCACGAGGCCCGCGCACGCTTCGCGGCCGCCTCGCGCGAGCTCTCCGCGACCTTCACCATCGAGCGCAAGGTCGATGAGGTCGAGGCCCTGTACCGCGAGCTTCTGGCCCGCCGGGGCTTTTCCGCCGACTGACGCGCCTTTGGGACTGTTGGCCAGCCCGATTTCGCAGGCCGTTCAAAAGGCTCCAGATGCAAGGCACAAGAACAGTTCAAGACCGACGCGTAGCTCCACCTACGCGAGGGTTTGAACTGTTCGCCGCAACGCCGCAGACGGGGCCTTTGGGACGGCCTGCGTTGGCACGCATCGTGCTTTCGTTCACCCGATGAACAATCCTGCCGCAGGGAGGCGCGCGTGACGGTCAAATATCTCATTTGCGGAGCGGGTCCCACAGGGCTCGGGGCGGCCAACCGGCTCATGGAGCTCGGCGAGAACTCCTTTCTGGTGCTCGAACGCGAGGCGTACGCGGGCGGCCTTTCGGCCAGCTTCACGGATGCGAACGGCTTCACCTGGGACGTGGGCGGCCACGTCCTCTTCTCCCACTACCCCTATTTCGACGCCCTGCTCGCCGACCTGCTCGGCGACGACGTGCTGACGCACCAGCGCGTCTCGCGGGTGCGCATCGCCGGGGGCTGGGTGCCTTACCCCTTCCAGAACAACATCCGCCACCTGCCGCCCGAGGAGCGCTGGGAGTGCGTGCGCGAGCTGCTGCCCGGACGACGCCCCGAGATCACGCCCGCGAATTTCCGCGAGTGGTTCGAGGTCGTCTTCGGCAAGGGCATCGCGCGGCTCTTCATGGCCCCCTACAACTTCAAGGTCTGGGCCACCCCGCCCGAACTCATGGATTTCCGCTGGATCGGCGAACGCGTGAGCGTGGTGGGCCTGGAGCAGGTACTGAAGAACATCATCCTGGCGCGCGACGACGTGGCCTGGGGGCCCAACAACACCTTCCACTTCCCGCTTCACGGCGGCACGGGCGAGATTTTCCGCCGCCTGGCCGCCCGCCTTGGGGACCGCGTGCGCTACGGCGACGGGCTCGCGCGCCTGGACGCGGAAAAACGACGCGCGACCACGCAATCAGGCGAGGTCATCGAGTACGAAACGCTGCTCTCGACCATGCCCCTCGACCTCATGGTGACGGACGTCCTGAGCGAGGCCCCAAACGCCGTACGCGAGGCCGCGAAGTCGCTGGCCCACAACTCCGTGCACGTCTGCGGCGTGGGTGTGGCGGGCCTTCGGCCCGACCCCACCTGCTGGATGTACTTCCCCGAGGCGGACTGCCCCTTCTACCGGGTCACGAACTTCCACAACTACTCGCCGAACAACGTGGCCAGGCCCGGCGAGCAGATGGGCTTCATGGCCGAGGTCTCGTCCTCGCCCCACAAGCCTGTGGACAAAGCCGCCGTCATGAAGCATACCGTGCAGGGCCTCGTGAACACCACGCTCATGCGGCCCGGCGAGGCTGAAAAGGCCGTCACCGCCTGGCAGATGGACGTGGAGCACGGCTATCCCGTGCCAACGCTGGGCCGCGACGCGGCCCTGGCCGTGATCCAGCCCTGGCTCGCCAGCCACGCCGTCTTCTCGCGCGGCCGTTTCGGCGGCTGGAAATACGAGGTCGGCAACATGGACCACTCGGTGATGCAGGGCGTGGAATGGGCCGAGCGCATGCTCCTCGGCAAACCCGAAACCACCTACGGCGCATGAACCAAGACATCCACGCACGACGCCGCGACACCGCCCGGGCCGCGCTCGCGGCCGCCGGGCTCGACGCCCTTCTCGTCTGCCACGCGGCCAACCGCTTTTATCTCTCGGGCTTCGAACTGCACGACCCGCAGTGCAACGAATCCGCGGGCTACCTGCTCCTGACGCGGGACGGCAAGGACCGGCTGCTCACGGACGCGCGCTACGAGGACGCGGCCAAGCGCATCTGGGACGAGACCCTCATCCACATCTACCGCGCGCCCAAGTCCAAGGACATCGCCCAGTTCATCACGGGTCTGGGCTACGCAGCCGTGGGCTTCGAGTCGGACGGGCTCTCGCACAAGTCCTGGAGCGAGTTCGAGGCGGGCGGGCTCTCGCTTGCGCCCTCGGGCGGCCTGGTGGAGCACATGCGCCGCATCAAGGACGAGCACGAGATAGCGGCCATGCGACGCTCGTGCGCCCTGACCCACGCCGCCTTCGCGGCCGCGCCGGACATGCTCGTGCCTGGCCGCGACGAGGCCCAGGTCGCCTGGGAACTGGAGAAATACTTCCGCTCCAACGGAGCCTCGGAGCTTTCCTTCGCCACCATCGTCGGCGTGAACGAAAACGCCGCCCTGCCCCACGCCGTTCCAGGGAGCACCAAGGTGCCCGAGGAAGGGCTCGTGCTCGTGGACATGGGCTGCCGCCTCGACGACTACTGCTCGGACCAGACCCGGACCTTCTGGGTGGGCAAGACTCCCTCGGACCGCTTCCGCCACGTGCTGGACATGGTGCGCGAGGCCCAGGAGGCGGCCCTGGCCGTGATGCGCCCCGGCCTGCCCGTGCGTGAGGCCTATCTCGCAGCGCGCGGCCTCTTCGAGCGCTACGGCCAGGAGCGCTTCTTCACCCATTCGCTGGGCCACGGCATCGGCCTGGAGACGCACGAGTCCCCGAGTCTGGGCCCCAACTCGGCGGACGTTCTCGAACCCGGCATGATCGTGACCGTGGAGCCGGGCCTGTACTATCCCGAGTGGGGCGGCGTGCGCTGGGAATACATGATCCTGGTCACAGCCGACGGCATCGAGCGGCTATGAGCAGACGCGCCCCCCGCATCCCAAAGGCCCCGCCGCCGCCCGCGCGCTCGGGCAGGCTCTACGTGCTGCTCGCCAAGGCCGACATCGCGCGTTTCCGCTTCCTGCTCGAAGCGCGCGACAATCTGGCCCTGTTCACCGTGCTCGATCCGCACCGCGCGGCCCTGAAGGTCGTCTTTCCGCCGGACAGGGAGGCCGAGGTCCGCGCCGCCCTCGCCCAGATCGCCACGGAAATCCCCCTTTGCGTGGTCGAGCCGCGCCTCTCCTCGTCTTGACAGCCGTCCCTTCGCTCGGGGGATGACAAGCGCCCCCGCCCGGCGTAAAGAGAAAGGCTCGCGCGCCGCGCGGTAAAGGTGGTTTCATGGTTTTGGGCCTCATCCAGCATCCGAGCCCCGGATGCGTCGTCGAATTCATGCAGGGCAATCAGCCCGTCACGGGCATCGTGATCGAGGAGAAATCCGGGCGGCTTCGGGTCTTCACCCAGACAGGCCGCGAGACGGCCGTGCCCGCCGCGCGGCTCCTGCCCTGGTCCGGCCCGGCCCAAGAGGGCCTTTCCGGCCGAAATGCCATGGAGGAGACGCTCAAGCGTCACGTGGACGAACGCGCGCGCTTGGCCCGGTCGATAGACACCCAGGAACTGTGGGAGCTTGCCCAGGGCGAGGTGGCCTCGGCTCCGGCCGGGTGGTTCGCCGAGTTGCTTGGTCAGGAACCGTCCGTGGACATGGTGGCCGCCGTAGGCCGGGCGCTCATCGAGCAAAAGACCCACTTCAAGTTCCAGCCGCCGCTCTTCCATGTGCTCTCAGCCGAGGACGTGGCCCGCCGCCTAGAGGAGGCTGAGCGGCAGCACATGGTGGAGCGCATCGCCACGGCCGGACGCGATTTCGTCAAGACGCTCTTCAACCTGCCGCCGGGGCAGACGCCACCGACCATGGAAGACGAAGGGCTTGCCCAGCGGCTGCGCGAGGTTCTTCTGGCCCGCATCGGCAACCCCGAGGACCCGGACAGCGAGGCCGTGTGGCGCGAACTGCGCAAGGGCCTGCCAGAGATCGCCCACCTTCCGCTGCTTTTGGCCACGCGGTGGGGGATTGTTCCGCCGCACTACAACTTCCATTTCGATCAGGCGGACTACGACCCAGGCGACGACTGGGCCGCGCCTTTCGCGGAGGACGTCCGACGGCTCACCCAGGCGGTGGCCGAACTGCCGGAGCCAGCGCCAGAGGACACGACCTTCGTGAGCATCGATTCGGCCTCCACGCGCGACATCGACGACGCCTTTATCATCCGCCGCGCGCCGGGCGGCATCGCCCTTTCCGTGGCCCTGGCCTGTCCGGCCCTGGGCTGGGAGTTCGGCGGCGATCTGGACAAGGCCGTGCGCGACCGGGCCACGAGCATCTATCTGCCCGAGGGCGCGAGCAACATGCTGCCTACGGCCCTGGCCACGGACGTCTTTTCGCTCCGCGCCGGGCAGACCCGCCCGGCCCTGGTGGCCGAGTTCCTGCTCTCCGAGCACGGCGCGGTGCTCGCCAAGGAGTTTCGTTTCGCGCCGGTGCGCGTGGCCGAAAACGCGACCTACGAGGCGGCCGAGCAGTCCATCGAGGACGAACCCGAGGGCCGCATGGCCCTGGCCCATTCCCTGGCGCTGGCGTTGCGCGAGCGGCGTATCGAGCGCGGCGCGGTGATCATCGAGCGGCCCGACCCCTCGATCACGCTCACGGGGTATCCGGAGAAGACCGAAGTTCACGTCGAGGAGGGGCGAGGCGCTCCCAAGGCACAGCTTCTGGTCAGCGAGTTCATGATTCTGGCCAACGAGGCCTGCGCCTTGTGGGCCCAGGAGAAGGACATCGCGCTCTTGCACCGCACCCAGGACGTGGCCTTGCCGCGCGAGTTCGCGGGCGTGTGGGAAGACCCGGTGGACATCTTTCGGGCCGTGAAGCAGATGGGCCCCGCGCTGCTCGAAGTCGAGGCCAAGCCGCACCGCGCGCTCGGGCTTGCCGTCTATGCGCCAGTGACCTCGCCGCTCAGGCGCTATCCGGACCTCGTCAACGCGGCCCAGGTGCTCTCGTTCCTGACCACGGGCACGCCGCGTTTCGACGCGGAGGAGCTTTCGGCCAAACTGCCGCGCCTGAGCGCCAGACTCGACGCGGCCGCCCAGGTGCAGCGCTACCGGCCGCGCTACTGGAAGCTCACGCACATCAAGCAGCACCCCAAACGGCTTTGGCCCGCCGTGGCCGTGGAAGACTGCGGCCAACTCGTGAACTTCGCCCTGCCCGATCTGCAGATATTCGTGCGCGCGCCAAAGAATCTTTGCGGCGACAAGTTCGTGGCGGGCCAGCGCTTCTCCCTTGTTTTCGGCAAGGTCGATCCCTTGAGCAACGAAATCCGCGTGACCGAGGCCCTGGCCGAGTAGCGGCCCAAGCTCAATATTCGGCCAAGCGGGACAGGATCAGCCCCCAGAAGCGGAAGCCTTCGAGCGAGGAGAAGCGCCAGCCCAGATGTGCCTCGCAGGAGCGGCAGATGGCCACCTGCCAGGAGTGGCCGGGAAACCATGAGAACTCGGCCATGAACGGTCCCTCGCCACGCGCCCCGAACACGCCCCTGAAACAGCCGATCTCGAAGACCAGCCCGGCCGGATTGGCGAAGACGTGGGCGTGGCGTCCGCCGATCTGGACGCGCGCCGTGACCTGCGCCAACCCCAGGCCGCAGGCGGCGCAGCGGATCAGCCGCTCCTCGCCCTCGCGCACTGGGCGTTCTTCGTCGCCGAGCACGGGCGCGCCGGGCAGCGTCGGGGCCTCGCGCAGGAGCCGAAGAGGCCCGGCCAAACCCACAGTCGGCGAAATCCCCACTGCCATCGCCCCTTGCACGCGCGACCGCGCCCAAAGCTCCGGGTATGGCGTATGCGGCCCATGTCCCATGGCTCCATCTATGCCACATCCAGACGGCGCTGCAAACGGCCCGGCCACGGGGCGCGCCCGCATCCGAACGCAACGCGCACCCCAGGCTTGCGGGGCGCGGGCTTTTGCGTCAGGATGCGGCGCGGGCAACGGCCCGACGCCCCTCGCGAAGGAACGACCATGATTCTCAATCTGGCCTGGCTGATCATCACCTACGTGCTGTGCTCCGTGCCCTTCGGGGTCTTCATCACCCGCGCGGTCTGCGGTCTCGATCCGCGCGAGCACGGTTCGCGCAACATCGGCGCGACCAACGTGGCGCGGCTGTGCGGCGCGCGCTACGGCGTCGCGGTCCTGGCCCTGGATCTGCTCAAGGGCTTCTTCTGCGTCTGGGTGGCCACGACCTTCAACGACGGCTGGCTCTATCTCTCGCTTTGCGCGCTGGCGGCGGTGCTCGGCCACATGTATTCGTGCTTCCTCTCGGGGCGCGGCGGCAAGGGTTTCGCCACGACCATCGGGGGGTTTCTGGCCCTCGCCCCTCTGACCACGGTCCTGTCCGTGGCGCTTTGCATCGCGGTCATCGTGCTCTCGGGCTTCGTTTCGCTCGGCGCGCTGATGTTCGGCGCGGCCCTGCCGGTGCTGCTGCTCCTGGGCGGCAATGTGGCCTTCGTGCCTGCGGCGCTCGTGGCTATGCTCTTCTTGTACTGGAAGCACCGGGATAACATCGAGCGGCTGGCGCGCGGCCAGGAGAACCCCTGGCGGCGCAAGAAAGGCGACTCTGACGAGCCCGACGAACCCGAGGTCGAGTAAGCAGCCCCGCGCATTTTTCCAGCTCGTCCGGATGACGCCGGGAGGCCGGATTTCCTTTCCGGCTTCTCCCTCAACACCTCGCACGCGCATTTCCCTTTTGAAACGCGACTGGCTCCGGGACGAAAAACGCCCCAACGGGCACGCCTCGCCGTCTAGCTGATGGTTACGGTCTCGATGGGCTGGCCCATGGCGAGCATGTCCAGGATGGTCCGCACGAGCGGCTCCAGGCTCTCGCGGTCGCGGGCCGAGATGGGCACGGCCTGCGGGAAGGCGAGCCGCATGTCGCGGCGCGCGTCTTCGTCGAGGGCGTCCCACTTGTTGAGCGCCAGGATGCGCGGCAGGTGGTCGAGCTCCATGTCGTGCAAGATCGATTCCACAGCCTCGATCTGCTCGAAGGCCTCGGGATGCCCGGTATCGGCCACGTGGACCAGCAGGTCGGCCGATTCGAGCTCTTCGAGCGTGGCCCGAAAGGCCTCCTGCAACTGCTTGGGCAGGCTGCGAATGAAGCCCACGGTGTCGGTCATGATGATCTCGCGCTCGCGCGGGAAACGGATGCGCCGCGAAGTGGGGTCCAAGGTCGCGAAGAGTTTGTCCTCGGCCAGTACCGCCGCCTTGGTGAGGGTGTTCAAAAGCGTTGACTTGCCCGCGTTGGTGTAGCCCACCAGGGCCACCACGGGCACCTCGGCCTTGGCCCGTCGCGTGCGCCGCAGGCCGCGCCGCTTCCGCAACTCGGCAAGCTCGCGCTTGAGCCGGGTGATGCGCTCGCGCACGCGGCGACGGTCGATTTCGAGCTTGGTCTCGCCCGGCCCCCGGCCTCCGATGCCACCCATCAAACGCGACAATGCCTCGCCACGCCCCACGAGGTGCGGCAGGCGATACTGCATCTGGGCCAGCTCCACTTGAAGCTTGCCTGCGCTGCTTTTGGCGTGCTGGGCGAAGATGTCCAGGATCAGCTGGCTGCGGTCGACGACCTTGCGCTCCGTGGCCTCGCCGATGTTCCGAAGCTGCGCCGGGGTCAGCTCGCAGTCGAAGACGATGAGGTCTGCCCCGGATTGCAGGGCCAGCACCTCGAGTTCGGCCAGCTTGCCCTTGCCCAGGATGGTGCGCGGATTGACCTCGTGCACCCGCTGCGTGAGCGTGGCGGCCACGGTAAGCCCGGCCGTCTCGGAAAGGGCCGTGAGCTCGCGCAGACTCGCCTCCTGCTGTGTCCGGGAGTCACTTGAAACGTGCACCAAAAGCGCCCTGCCCTCACGGCCCACGCCCCGCGCTGCTCCGGGGGCCGCGCGGGCCGCGTCGCCCCGGGCGAGTTCGTCCTCCAGGGCCTGGGCCATGGCCGCGAAATCCGTGGTCTCCCGGTCGAAGCGCACCAGCGGGCCCACGTCGTAGCCCTTGCCTCCGCCGCCGGGCAGAAGGTGCGCGTGCTGCACCTGAAGCGGCGCGCCGTCCGGACTCACGGTCAACACCTGCACCGAGTCCAGGCGCAGAAAGACCATGTCCATCAGGTCTTCCTCGGAAAGGCCGTCTGGCCCCAGGTGGGTGTGCACCAGACGCAGGCCGCGCAGACGGCCGCCCGTGGCGCGCACACGGCCCAACTCCGGGATCATGATGGAGGAGGCCTGGCCCACAATGACCATTCTGGGCCTGCCCTGACGGTCCACAAGCAGACCGATCTGGCGGCCCATGCCGTGCGAGAGCACGGCGAGCTCGCGGGCCTGATCGGGCGAAAGACCGCCCACTGCGGGCAGCCTGCGACCGTAAAGACGTTGCAGGGCCTTTATCTGACTGGGCTTGAGCCCGTCGGTATGACCAAGGACTTTGTCGGCTATGGCCTACACCTCGTGCTGGAACAGGTAATCCGCGATCAAGGCGTCGTAGCGGCTGATGCGGCGGAATGTCTCGGCGGCCATCTCGCGGCGAAGCCCCAGCCCCACCTTCATGCCGTTTTCGGAAAGCTCCTCCATGATCCGCTTATAGAACGCGGGATCGGGAACCACAAGCACGGAATGAAAGTTCTTGGCCGAGGCCCTGAGCATGGTCGGACCGCCCACGTCGATCTGTTCCACGGCCTGCTTGAGTTCGAGTTCGCGCCTGGCGGCGTCGGCGAAATCGTAGAGGTTGACGCAGATGAGGTCGAACGGCGCGATGCCGAGTTCGGCAAGAACGGCCAGATGTTCCGGGTTGTCCTTGTCCGCCAGGATGCCCCCATGGATGTGCGGGTGCAGGGTCTTGACGCGGCCGTTCATGATCTCGGGAAAGCCCGTCACTTCGCTGACGCCGGTGACCGGCAGGCCTTCCGAGGCGAGCAGCTTTTTGGTGCCGCCCGTGGACACGAGCGTTGCCCCCCGGTCGACCAGAAAACGGGCGAAATCGGCCAGTCCGGCCTTGTCCGTGACGCTCAAAAGCGCCCGGTTGATGGGCAGCATGTCCATGCGAGAACCCCCTTCGTGCGTTTGGGCGGAACATGCCCAAATCAGGGGCCAAAGGCAAGACGCGCCTCGGCGCCGTGATTTCGGCGCAGGCGGCGGACGGCGTCCCGCCCTCGCCCGCACCGTCACGGGCGCGGGCGGGACGCCGGGGGAAGGAATCGTTTCGCGTCGCGGATCAGGCCGCTTGGCCGATCTGTGCGAGCAATTCGCTGGCCGGCACGTTTTGCGGATCGGCGTCGAGGATGCGGCGCAGATCCTCGGCCGCGCCCTCGGCATCGCCCAGGCACAGCCTGCACCCGGCCAGGGAGTAACGGATCTCGTGCTTCTCGGGATCCTGGGCCAGATAGGCTTCGAGGTACGGCACGACCTCGGCCAGCCTGTTCGTGGCGTGGCCCATGCGGATCAGCCCGAAGAGCGCGATCATGTTCGCGGGATTCTTGTCGAGCGCCGCGGCAAAGTGGCCGAAGGCGGCTTCGTGCTGGCCGGTCTCGGACTCGACCAGAGCCATGCCCGCGAGAGATTTGTCGTTGGCCTCGATGCTGTCGGCCTTCTTGTAGAGCGTCAGCGCCTTGTCAAGATCGCCGCGCTGCACGGCGATGGTGGCCAGGCCCAGGTAAGGATCGGGGTGCACGCCGTTGGAGCCCGCGGCCTTGCGGTAATACTCCTCAGCCTTGTCCAGGTCGCCCATGAACAGGTAGCATTCGCCCAGTTCCTTGTTGATCTCGTAATCCAGGTGACTCATGACTCCTTCCTCCGCTGGATGATCTTGGCATTCGTCGCGCCCTTTCGGCGGCAGAAACGAAATTTTTTCCGCCCAATGGCGGCGAACAGCGTTTTGCAACCCGTGTGCCAACCTGTTTCGCCCACCCAGGCAGGACGTGCGTCATCCCTTCGTCCAACTTCCTGAAAACGACGCGTGACGCCCCTGGGCAAACGCCCATCCCGAATCCAAGGTCAGCAATCCCAGGCAGATACGGACTTGGAACGCCCCTTGCTTATCCCGTTGCGGCGCCAGCCCCGCCGGGGCGGCCGCCCAAACCGAATTTCGGCGCAAGACCAAGGAGAACACGGCATGAAGCTGACGAGACCACACATAGAACTGACCGCCAAGGTCATGGACCTCCAGTTGGAGCGTCAAAACCTCGTCATGGCCAACCTCGCCAACATCGCCACGCCCAACTACCGGCCGCGCGAGATCGCCTTCGAGAAGGAATTGCAAAGAGCCCTGAACCAGGACGCCCACGGCCGCATGACCAGGACCGAGCAGGGCCACATGCCCGCGGTCTTCGATCCCAACTCCTTCGAGGGACAGGCCGAGAAGGTGTTCAAGCCGCGATACATCTACGGAGAGGACAGCGTGAATCTCGACAAGGAGATGGCCACGATGTCCAAGAACACCTTGCAATACAACACCCTGACCACGATCATGCAGCGCTATTTCACCGGCGTGAACAAGATCATCACCGAAGGGAGCAAGTAAATGGACTTCCTGACCGCGCTCGACGTCGCAGCTTCGGGCCTTGGAGCCCAGCGCTCGCACCTGAACGTCATCTCCATGAACCTGGCGAACATCAACACCACGCGCACCGTGGAGGGCGGCCCTTATGTCCGCAAATCCGTGGTCATGGAAACCTCGGACGTTTATTCGCCCTTCGCCACGGAGATGTGGAACCAGAACAACCGCGAACTCAAAGGCGTGAAGGTTGTTGGCATCGTCAACGATCAACGTCCCTTCCGCATGGTCTTCGACCCTGGGCATCCAGACGCCAACGAGGAAGGCTACGTACGCTTTCCCGATATCAACGTGGTCGAGGAGATGGCCAACATGATCACGTCCATGCGTTCCTACGAGGCGGGCGCGGCTGCCATCGAGTCCGCCAAGACCATGTACAACAAGGCTCTGCTGATCGGGCAGGGTTAGCGAGGGAGAACGACAATGGCCATCACCTCCATCGGCAGCGCGGCGCTCAAGGCTTACGGCCAGAACATGCAGGCCGTGCAAAAGACCGCCCAGCAGATATCCTCGAAGGTCCAGTCCCAGGCCGCCAAACCCCAAGCGTTCTCCGAGACGCTCAACTCCTCGCTCAAGGACGTCAACGAGATGCAACTCAAGGGCGCGAGCATGGTCGAGGAGTTCGCCACCGGCAAGAACACCAACGTGCACGAACTGATGATCCACCTGCAAAAGGCGGGACTGGCCGTGAACCTCACCACGGCCGTGCGTAACAAGGTCATGACTGCGTATCAGGAACTGATGCGCATGCAGATGTAACGAAGTTCCGACTAAGCCCGCGCATCGATCCGAAGCACAATCTCATCGGAGGAAGAGGACATGGCCCCGTTCATCGACAACACACTCGCCAAGCTGAGCGGCTACTGGCAGAAGCGCACCGTTTCGCAGCGCATCCTCATCGGCGGCCTGGCGGCATCAGTTGTCTTCGCTTTCATCCTGATGATCTATTTCCTCAACAGGCCGGATTGGAAGATCCTGTATTCCAACCTCCACTCCGAGGACGCCAATCGCGTGGTGTCCATGCTCCAGGCACAGAAGATCCCCTACAAGCTCGACGACAACGGATCGAGCATCCTGGTCCCATCCGATCAGGTTTACGAGGTCCGCTTGAAGATCGCGGGCGAAGGCGCGGTGCATGGCCAGGGCCTGGGTTTCGAGCTTTTCGACGACGTGAAGATCGGCCAGACCGACTTCGTGCAGCGCATCAACTACCAGCGCGCCCTGCAAGGCGAACTGGCGCGCACGATCATGGAGTTCCCCGAAGTTGAGCGGGCCAGGGTGCATCTCTCCATCCCGGCCAAATCCCTGTTCATCGAGGACGACATGCCACCCTCGGCCTCGGTCATCCTCCAGATGCGCGAGGGCCAAAAGCTCGGCCAAAAACAACTCATGGCCGTCTCCAACCTCGTGGCTTCGGCCGTGGAAGGGCTCTCCAAATCCAATATCACCATCGCGGACACGCGCGGCCAGGTGCTCTACCAGCCAGACGCCGACGACTCCATGGCGGGCATGAGCATGGCTCAGATGGAATACCGGATGAACATCGAGAAGACGCTCGAACGCCGCATCGAGCAGCTTCTCCTGCCCATCACCGGCGCGCCCGGCAAGATCGTGGCCCGCGTCAACGCCGACGTGGACTACTCGCAGCGGACCATCACTCGCGAGGTCTACGATCCGGCCTCGGCCGTGGTGCGCTCCGAGACCCGCTCCGAGGAGTCCACGCTTGGCCGGGCCAACATCGAAGGCGGCGTGCCCGACCCCAACTTCCGGGGCGACGGCTTCAACGGCTCCCTCTCAACCCAGGAATCCAACCGCGAGACGCGGACCACGAACTTCGAGATCAACAAGGAATCCTACCAGATCGTGGACTCCGTGGGAGAGTTGAAACGCCTGACCATCGCGGTTATCGTGGATGGAACGTATCAGGAGGTCGGTGCGGACGGAGAGAGGGTCTTCGCGCCGCGTTCCGAGCAGCAACTCGCCCAAATCCGGCAACTGGTGCAAAACGCCGTGGGCTTCGACCCGGCGCGCGGCGACTCCATCGAGGTCACGTCCGTGTCCTTCGGCGAGCCTGATCTTTTCGCCGAACCGAGCCTCCTGCAGACGATGATGGAGTACATGCAGCGCCTGGGCAAACCGTTCCTCAACGGCCTGCTGATCTTCCTCTTCCTCATCATGGTCGTGCGCCCGGTGATCCTGGCGCTCATCAAGCCCCGCGTGGCCGAGGAAGAGATGGAGGAACTCGTGGGCTTGCCCGGCGTGGAAGAACGCCTGGCCCTGGAGGAAGGCGTCGAGGAGGAAGCGCTGGACTTACAGCGCCGCCTGGAGAACGCCAAGGCCCAGGCACTTCAGCTTTCCGAGCAGGACATGGATCAGGCCGTGGCCGTGCTCAAGATCTGGCTCAAGCAGGAGGCCGCATAAATGGTGGAGCAGAAAAGCTTCAGCGGTTCCCAGAAATCGGCCATCATCCTCCTGGCCCTGGGCGAAAAATTCACGGCCGAGGTCTTCAAGCGCATGGAACGCGGCGAGATCACCAATGTCTCGCGCGCCATGCTCCAGATGGAGTCCGTGCCCAAGGAGCAAGTCGAGGAAGTGCTGCGCGAGTACAACGAGACACTGGCCTACGGACACGAGTTGCTCATGGGCGGCGCGGATCAGGTCAAGCGTCTGTTGACCAAGTCCCTGGACGGCGACACCGCCAAATACATCATGGACCAGCTCGAACTCGAATCCGGCCCCGCGCCCTTCCGCGAGCTCGAAAACGTCTCCCCGCGCATCCTGGCCCAGATACTTCGCAACGAGCATCCCCAGACCCTGGCCCTCATCCTCGGCCATTTGCAGCCCGACCAGGCGGCCGAGCTGCTCCAGAACCTGCCCGCGGGCGTGCGCGCCGAGGTCTTGATGCGCCTGGCCAAGCTCGAAGCCGTGGCCGAGGAGATGCTCATGGAAGTGGACAAAGTGCTGCAATCGCAGCTCATCGCCATGGGCGGCAAGGAAGGCAAGAAGGTCGGCGGCGTCAATTCCGTGGCCGAGATACTGAACTCCGTGGACCGGCAGACCGAGGAGGAAGTCCTCTCCGAGATCGAGGAGGAGTCCGCGCAGATGGCCGAGGAGATCAGGAACCTCATGTTCGTTTTCGAGGACATCAAGGCCCTGGACGACCGCTCCATCCGCGAACTGCTCAAGGACATCTCCAACGACGAACTGACCCTCGCGCTCAAGGGCGCCTCGGACGACCTCAAGGACAAGTTCTACAAGAACCTCTCCGAGCGCGCCGCGACCATGATCCGCGAGGATCTGGAGATCATGGGCCCGGTACGCCTGTCCGACGTGGAAGGCGCGCAGCAGAATATCGTCAAGGCCGTGCGCAGGCTGGAAGCCGAGGGCCGGGTCATCGTGGGCCGGGGTTCGAGCGATGTCTTCATCTAGCCTGGGCAAGATCACGGGCCGCGTGTTCATGGGTGTGGACTCGCCCGGACCGGCCATGTCCACGATCCAGGAGATCGAGGGCAAGCGCAGGCCCGTGTGGGACGATGAAACGACCAACGAACTCATTGAGCGCGTCAAGAAAAAGGCGCAGGCCATGGCGCGCGAGATCATCGAGCAGGCCAGGGCCGATGCCGAGGCCCTGCGCGAGAAGGCGCACGGCGAGGGCTTCGAGCAGGGACTGGCCGAGGCGCGCGCCCAGGTGGAACAGGAGCAGACCGCCCTGGCCGAGGCCGTGGGTCAGGCGCTTGGCGCCGTGGCCTCCCAGGCCAGGACCGTCTGGGCCGCGCAGCGGACCGACTTCCTGGCCCTGATCCGACTGGCCGTGGAAAAGACCATGGCCGTAGAGATGTCCACACGGCGCAGAGAGATCCTCGAAAGCCTCCTGGACGAGAGCCTGGAAACCATCGATTCCCTGCGCGGCCTCACCATCCGTGCCAAACCCGAGGAGGCCGAACTGGTGCAGGCGATTCTAGCCCACGTCGGCGACCGCTTCCCCGAACTGCGCGGCTACCGCGTCAAGCCCGACGAATCCCTGACGCTGGGCGGACTGATCATCGAGTCGAGCGAGGGCGTGGTGGACAACTCCATCGCGACGCGTTTCGCCGAGGTCGCCAAGATATTCGACCTGCTGGAGCAAAGCGATCCGGGCCACGGCCCGGCCTTCCCCGACGGAACGCCCGAATCCGGCGCGGCCGCCAAGGACGGCTGATCCGTGGACCCGCGCGGCTGCCTCAAGCTGCTCTCCGGTCTCGAACCGGCCCAGTCCTTCGGCAAGGTCACCAAGGTCGTAGGGCTCATCGCCGAGGGACGGGGGCTGAAGGCCCCGCTTGGCTCCATCTGCCGTCTTCTGCCCGAGGACAAGCACAGCGAAGGCATCGCGGCCGAGGTCGTCGGCTTTCGCGACGGCGCGCTGCTCTTCATGCCTTACTCCGACCCGCGCGGCATCCGCCCGGGCTCGCTCATCCAGAATTCCTCCACTCCGCCGCTGATGCCCGTGGGGTCACATTTTCTCGGCCGGGCCGTGAACGCCTTCGGCGAGCCCATGGACCACGGCGGCCAGATCGTGCCCAGCGACTTCTATCCGCTGTACTGCGATCCGCCAAACCCGCTGGAACGGCCACGCATCACGGAACGACTCGACGTGGGTGTGCGCGCGGTCAACGCGCTTTTGACACTGGGCAAGGGTCAGCGTGTGGGCATCATGGCCGGTTCGGGCGTGGGCAAGTCCACGGTCATGGGCATGATGGCCAAGACCACCAAGGCCGACGTCAACGTCATCTGCCTGGTAGGCGAACGCGGCCGCGAGGTGGTGGAGTTCATGGAGCGCGACCTGGGCCCAGAGGGCATGGCCCGCTCGGTGCTGGTCGTGGCCACCTCGGACCAGTCGCCCCTGGTGCGCATGCGCTGCGCCTACGCGGCCACGGCCATGGCCGAGTATTTCCGCGACCAAGGCAAGGACGTGCTCCTGATGATGGACTCCGTGACCCGTTTCTGCATGGCGGGCCGCGAGGTGGGGCTAGCCGCGGGCGAGCCGCCCACTCGCGGCGGCTACACGCCCTCGGTCTTCTCCGCCCTGCCGAAACTCTTGGAGCGCGCGGGCCGCAGCATGAAGGGCTCCATCACCGGCATCTACACTGTGCTCGTGGACGGCGACGACCTGACCGAGCCCATCGCCGACGCCACCCGCGCCATCCTCGACGGCCACATCGTGCTCACGCGCGAGCTGGCCGACCAGGGGCACTACCCGGCCATCGACGTGCTGCGCTCCGTGTCGCGGCTGCGCACGGACATCACCACGCGCCAGGAACAGGCGGCCGGACGCGTCGTGGTCAAGAGCTTGGCAACCTACCGCCGGGTGGAGGACATGATCAACATCGGAGCCTACGCCAAGGGCTCCAACCCCGAGATCGACCAAGCCATGACCATGGTCGGTCCCATCAACGCCTTTTTGCGCCAGCTCGTGGAAGAAACCTCTCCCCTGGACGAATCCATGGAAAAGCTCATCGCGCTGGCCGCGCTGGCCGATCCCTCCTTCGCCAAAAAACAGACGCCGCAGGGACAAGCGAAGGGCCAAAAGGGCGGGCAGGCATCCAACGCGGCGCCCGTGGCCGCGCAGCAAAAGCCTCCGGCCTTCCGCAAGCTCTGAGAATCCTTTCGTCCCGTTCTCCTAGCCGTTCGTCCGTTTCGTGCGCCCTCCCCCTTTGACTGCGGCGAGGCTTCCCGCTACTGTGCCCCATTCACGGGAACTCTGCCCCGGCCGCCCGTCGGGGAACCCGATCCCAAGGAGCGTCTGTCATGGAACAGTTCGCGCGATTGCAGCGCCTGCCTCCCTACGTCTTCGCCACGGTCAACGAGCTCAAGATGCAGATGCGTCGCCAGGGCGAGGATATCGTCGATCTGGGCATGGGCAACCCCGACGTGCCCACGCCGCAGCACATCGTGGACAAGCTTTGCGAGGCCTCGCAAAAGCCTGCCAACCACCGCTATTCCGCCTCCAAAGGCATCAAGGGGCTGCGCCTGGCCGTGGCCAACTGGTATCTCAGGCGCTACGGCGTGGAACTCGATCCCGACCAGGAGTGCGTGGTCACCATGGGCTCCAAAGAGGGCCTGGCCCACCTGATGCTCGTCACGCTCGCTCCCGGCGACGTGGTCTTCGCGCCCGATCCGGCCTATCCCATCCACCCGTACGCGGCCATCATCGCGGGCGCGGATGTGCGCCGCATCCCCATCGGCAAGGACCGCGACTTCTTTAAGGATCTGGCCATCGCCACGCAGCAGACCTGGCCCAAACCGAAGCTGCTGGTCATCAACTATCCGCACAACCCGACCACCGAGCTTGCGGACATCGACTTCTTCCAGGCCATTGTGGACTACGCCCGAGAAAACAAGCTTATGGTCATCCACGACCTAGCCTACGCGGATTTCGGTTTCGACGGCTACGAGCCACCCTCCTTCCTCCAGGCCAAGGGCGCCAAAGACGTGGGCGTGGAATTTTACTCCCTGACCAAGGGCTACTCCATGGCCGGGTGGCGCGTGGGCTTTTGCTGCGGCAACCGCGAAATGGTCCAGGCCCTGACACGCATCAAGTCCTATCTCGACTACGGCATCTTCCAGCCCATCCAGATCGCGGCCGTGACGGCCCTCAACTCGCCGACCGAATGCCCGCGCCACATCGTGGACGTCTACCAGGACCGCCGCGACGCCCTGTGCGAAGGGTTGAACCGCATCGGCTGGGAGGTGGACATCCCGAAGGCGACCATGTTCCTGTGGGCGCGCATTCCCGAGGAATTCAGGCACTTGGGCTCGGTGGAATTCAGCAAGCTCCTGCTCAAACAGGGCCATGCCGCCGTGGCCCCGGGCCTTGGCTTCGGCCATTACGGCGACGACCACGTGCGCTTCGCCTTGGTGGAGAACCGTCAGCGCATCAACCAGGCCGTACGCGGCATCAAGAAGGCGCTCGGGGGCTAGCGTGGACAAGAGCATCGTCATCGGCCTCGCGGGGCTCGGCACGGTCGGCCAGGGTCTGGTGCGCATCCTGGCCGAGAACGCCGATCTCATCGAACGGCGCATCGGCAGGAAGGTCACCATCAAGCGCGTCGTGGTGCGCGACGTTTCGCGGCCGCGAAACGTGACCCTGCCTGAGGGGACAGTCCTCACGGACCGCCTGGAGGACCTGATCGAGGATCCCGAGATCGAGGTCGTTTGCGAACTCATGGGCGGGCTCGACGCGGCCAGACGGGTAATCGAGGGCGCGCTTGCCGCCAGGAAGCACGTGGTCACGGCCAACAAGCACCTGCTCGCCGAGCATGGCCAGGAACTCTTCGCCCTGGCCCGCGAGGCCGATCGCTGCCTGTACTACGAGGCCTCGGCCGTGGGCGGGGTGCCCGTGGTCCAGGCCCTCAAGGAATCCCTTGCGGGCAACCGCATCCTGAAGCTCACCGGGATCATGAACGGCACGTCCAACTTCATCCTCTCGGAGATGACGACCAACGGCCTGGATTTCGAAACGGCCCTGGCCGAGGCCCAGGCCCTGGGCTACGCCGAGGCCGACCCGTCCTTCGACATCGACGGCGTGGACACGGCCCACAAGCTCGTTTTGCTCACGCGTCTGGCCTACGGCCTGCACTATCCCCTCGCCCGCCTGCCCGTGCGCGGCATCCGCGACGTGGCCCGAGAGGACATCGAGTTCGCGCGCGAGTTCGGCTACCGGCTGAAGCTCATCGGCCAGGTGCGCGAGGTGGACGGCAAGCTCGAAGCGGGCGTCTTCCCGGCCCTGATCCGGCACACCTACCTCCTGGCGCGCGTGGGCGGCAACTACAACGCCGTGCGCGTGGAGGGCAACGCCGTGGGGCCGATCATGCTCCACGGCCAGGGCGCGGGCGAGATGCCCACGGGCAGCGCCGTGCTGGCCGACATCATGGCCATTGCCCGCGACGCGAGAAAGCCCAACAACACCGGGTTTCCCGAGAACCCGCTGCCCCTGGCCCCGATCCTCGACCCCGACGAGGCCGAGAGCCAGTACTACTTCCGCTTCCAAGTGGCGGACAGACCAGGCGTCATGGCGGCCATCACCCGCGTCATGGCCGACCAGAACATCTCCATCGCCCAGGCCATCCAGAAGGGAAGCGAAAACTCGCCCGACGTGCCGCTGGTCATCATCACGCACTCGGCACGGGCTAGGCGCGTGCGCGAGGCCATCACGGCCATCGACGTCATGGACTTCACGGTCGCGCCCACGGTCCACTACCGCATCCTCTAGGCCAGACGCCCTCGAAAGAAGGCGCCTAGCCGGGAGCGGCCGGGGTGCGGCAAAAAATGCACGGCGTTCACCGTGGGCAGGAAGACGGGCCCCGAACGCGAATGACGGGAAAACGCATGATCGACGGCGCATCACCGAACTCAAGATTCCTGGTCGTGGACGACAGCCCGGACATGCGCTTTTTGCTCTCGGCGCTGCTCGCGCCCCATGGCGAATGCGACGAGGCACCGGACGGCTTCGCGGCACTCGCCATGTTCACTTCGGCCATCGAGACGAAGAAGCCGTACTCCCTGGTCCTGCTCGACCTGATGATGCCGGGCCGCACCGGGCTTGAGACCCTGCGGCTGCTGCGCGAAGCCGAAGACCGGCTCCGCCTGCCCAGGGACGGACGCGTCACCGCCTTGATGGTCACTGCCGTGGACGATCCGCAGGTGATCTGGGACTCCCACTTCGAGGGCTTGGCGTCCGGCTACCTGGTCAAACCGGTCAAGAAAGACGTACTTCTGCGCCGCTTGCGCGAGCTCGGCGTCATTCAGTAGCCTCGTCCTCCACCTCGGCTGCGGGGCATCGTCTGTCCGGCATGTCCGGATCGCCTCCGGCCTGCTCCTCCAAAGGCTCCACGTGGATGGTCAGATTCAGGCGCGGCAGGGCCCGCCGCACCTCGTCTTCCACGGCGCAACAAACATCGTGCGATTCCTTGACCGTGGTTTCTCCCGGCAAGAGCATGTGAAAATCGGCGAAGCGCTGCCGCCCGGACTTGCGTGTGCGCAAGGCATGGATCTCGGTACGCGCCGGCGCGCGGCGGCGCACCGCCTGGGCGATGACGTCCAGTTCCTCCTCGGGCAGGGAATGGTCCATGAGCCCGCCCGCCGAGCGCCGCACGAGGTCCACGCCCGTGCGGGCGATGTTTGCGGCCATGAGCATGGCCAGAAGCGGATCGAGGAACGCCAGGCCGGGTGCCACAAGCAGGATGCATAGCGCCAAGACCAGGGCGCCCGAGGTCCAGACGTCGGTCAGCAGATGTCTGCCATCGGCTTCAAGGGTGATGGAGTCGTGCTCGCTCGCGGCTCTGAGCAGAATCCGCGCCGTGCCCCAGTTGACGGCTGCGGCCGCGACCACGGCCACAAGCCCGAGGCCCAGATTGTCAAGCTCGCGCGGATCGAGGAACCGCTGCACCGAGGCCCAGGCGATGCCCACGGCCGCCACCAACACGAGCACGCCTTCGAGCGCACTGGAGAAATATTCCGCCTTGCCATGGCCAAACGCATGGCGACGGTCCGGCGGCAGCCGGGCGACGCTCAGGGCGATGAGCGCGGCCACTCCGGCCGCGAGATTGACCAATGACTCCACGGCGTCGGAGAAAAGTCCCACCGAGCCGGTGACGTGCCAGGCACCGAACTTGAGCACGAGCCCGACCAGCGAGGCGGCGATGGACAGCCAGGCATAGCGGCGCAGATCGTGGTGCATGCGGGACTCCCTGATCGTTGAAAAAGCACCATCTGCCGCGTTACCGCAAAAAGTTCAAATCCTCGCGTATTCTTTACTACACGTCGGCCTTGAACTTTTCTCGCGCCATGTATCTGGCGCTTTTTGAACGACCTGCGAAATGGGACTTTTCAACAGATTGACACGTCTATAGCCAGGGAGGACGACACGGTAAAGTCGTGAGAACGACAATCGACCGCACCGGCATGCCGCCAGCGCGGCAAGACTTCAGACCGATCCCAGGCGCTCGTGCAGAAGAATGTCGAGATCCTGATCGTCCAGCGGTTTGGAGAAGAGAAAACCCTGCCCGCTCTCGCAGGACAGTCCCGCGAGGATTTCAAGCTGCTCGGCCTGCTCCACGCCCTCGGCCACCACTTCGAGCCCCAGGCTGTGCGCCATCTTGATGATCGTTTTGACGATCTCGCGGTTGCCCTTGGTGTCCGCCATGGTCAGCACGAAGCTGCGGTCCACCTTCAGGCAGCTTACCGGGAAGCGCTGCAGATAGGAGAGCGAGGAGTAGCCCGTGCCGAAGTCGTCGATGACCACGTGCACGCCCAGATCGCGCAGGGCGCGGATGGAGTCCACGGCCTTGCGGGCATCGGCCATGATCACGCTCTCGGTCAGTTCGAGCTTGAGGCTGCCCGGCCGGATTCCCGTCTCCTCGATGACCTCGCGCACTTCGTCGGCAAACTCGGGCCGGGCGAACTGCGCGCCGGAGATGTTGACGTTCATGGTCAACGCCTCGACGCCGGGATAGCGGCGCTGCAACTCGGCTAGTTTGGTGCAGGCCCGACGCAGGACAAAATGGCCCAGGGAGACGATCTGCCCGGTCTCCTCGGCCACGGGGATGAACTCCATGGGCGGAACCATGCCGAGTTCGGGATGCCGCCAGCGGGCCAGGGCTTCCATGCCGCGAAGCTGGCCGTCCGCAAGCGAGACGATGGGTTGGTAGTGGACGCCGATCTCGCCCGCGTCCAGGGCCTTGCGCAGGTCCATCTCCAGTTGCAAGCGTTTGCCCGCGCTCACGCGCATGGCCTCACTGAAAATCTCGTAGCGTCCGCCACCGCCCTCGCGCACCCTGTGCATGACCGTCTCGGCGTCGCGCAGCACCTGGCCTGCGTTTTCGTAGTCCGTGGAGCCAAGGACGATGCCGATGGACATGGTGACGACGACGGAACGGCGCTTGAGACTGAACGGCTGACGCACGCGTTCGAGAACCCGCTCGGCGACCTCGCCAACTGCGCCGGGGCTTTCCACGTCCTCCAGAAGGAGCGCGAACTCGTCACTGCCGAAGCGAGACAGAGTGTCCATCTCCTTGGTCACACCGAGCAGCCGGTGCGCAAGCGCCATGAGCAGCATGTCGCCGGAGACGTGACCAAGCGATTCGTTGACCACATTGAAGCGGTCGATATCGAGGTAGAGCAACGCATAGTTCGCCGTGCCTCGCCGTTTGGCGCGTTTCACGGCCATGTTCAGACGGTCCAGGAGCAGGGCGCGATTGGGCAGCGCCGTGAGGCGGTCGTGCAGGGCGTGATGCGTCAATTCGTCTTCGAGGTCGGCACACTCCGTGACGTCTTCATGCACCACGAGCGCGCCCGGTCCTTCGGGCAGCCCCAGCGGGGTCACGCGCATGGCGAACCAGCGCGTGCCAAGCGTTGTGGAGACGGGATAGCGAAGCGAGAACTCCGGTGCCCTGCCCGCAATGACGTCCGAAATCTCTTGTTCACCCATCCAGACAGGGCCATCGGGGCTTTGCAGACGGACGCCCCGGCAGGGTTCGCCCACAATCGGCCGGAAACACTCTCCGTCCGGCTGCGTACTCGCGAAACCGCGCCAGGCCGCGTTGGCCAGCACCACACGCCCCGAGGCGTCACAAACGGCCACATGCTGCGCCAGCGCCTCGATCGCGCGCGCCGCAATCAGGGCGGCTTCCGAACGAGGCGCGCGAGGCGATCCGACGTTATCCTCAGCGTGCATGCGGGCGAGCTTGACCACCTTTTGGCCCCGGCGTCAAGTCCGCGCGCCTTCTTGGCAACGGTAACACGTTGCATTTCAAGACAAATCAAATGCCGAATCACGTCCAAGGCGGCATGAATACACGGGCCCCCCGGACCAATGCGCTTCCTTCCCGGCCCACCTTGCGCTAGGGTGCGCCGTGCGCCGAATCGCGGCGCCTGGAGGACGCATGAAGTTCGTGGTCTGCATCGCCGACGGCATGGGCGACTGGCCCGTGGAATCTCTGGGTGGCAAGACGCCGCTCATGGCCGCCGACACCCCGATCATGGACCGGCTGGCCCGGGAAGGAATCGTGGGGCTTTGCCGCACCGTGCCCCACGGCATGCCGCCGGGCTCGGACGTAGCCAACATGTCGCTTCTGGGCTTTGACCCCGCCACGCACCATACCGGGCGCGGCCCCATCGAGGCTGCGGCGCAGGGACTCGACACCGAGCCCGACGACCTCATCTGGCGGCTGAACCTGGTGACCACGGACGGATTCGACGAGAACGGCGTGATGCGCGACTACTCGGCCGGGCACATCGCCACTGACGCGGCGGCGGAACTCATCGCCGCACTCAAGAAGCGCCTGGACGACGAAACCTTCACCCTGCATCCGGGCGTGCAATATCGCCACCTGCTGGTGCAACGCGGCGGCGCGGCCACGGCCGACGCGGGGTTGACCATCCGCCCCCCCCACGACATCACGGACCAGGGGATCGCCCCGGATCTGACCGAATACGCCAAAAGTCCGGCGCTTTGGCGCATCGTGCGCGAGGCTAGCGAAATATTGCGGAGCATGTCCGGCAACGCGACGCGCGCCAATGCGGTCTGGCCCTGGGGCCAGGGCCGTTCGCTGGCTTTGCCGCGCTTCGAGGCAGCCTTCGGGCTCAAGGGAGCGGTGATCTCGGCTGTGGATCTGGTGCGTGGGCTTGGCCGCGCCTCGGGCATGGAGGTCATCGAGGTGCCCGGAGCCACTGGCCTTCTGGACACCAACTACGCGGGGAAAGTGGAAGCGGCGCTACGCTTTCTGGAGCGCGGCGATTTCGTCTACGTCCATTTGGAGGGACCGGACGAATGCGGCCATGGCGGCGACGTGGCGGGCAAGGTCGAGGCCATCCGGCGCTTCGACGCCCTGGTGCTCGATCCGCTGACACGCGCGCTGTGGGACGAGGAGGCTGTCTTCCTGACCACCTGCGACCATTTGACGCCTCTCGCCCTGCGCACCCACCACGCCGCTCCGGTGCCCTTCGCTCTCTCCTGGAAGGGCTGCTCCAGGCCATCCAGCGTGTCCGCCTTCAACGAGGATACAGCCAAGGCGACCGGCCTGCTCGTGGACCCGGGGCATACGCTTTTGTCCCGCGCCCTGGCCTGGCATGTGGATGGCCAGGGGTGACGCCAACGGTGCGAGACCCTAGAATTGCGCGTAGGCCCCGGCTATGTCGGGCGAAAGGGAAAACACGGCCGTGAATCCGGAGAGATCGAAGACTTCCTGGATATAATCCCTTGCCTGACAGATGACCATCTTGCCACCCTGAGCCTTGACCTCACGGGTGGCCTTGAGCAGCACCCGCAGTCCAGCGCTCGAAATGTACTCCAGGGCCTGGAAGTCCAGCACGAGCTTGCGCGTGCCGCCGCGTATGCGCTCCAAAAGAAGATCCTCGAACTCCCCGGAAGTATTGGAATCGAGCCTGCCCGCCACGGACAGCACCACCACGTCTCCGTTGGTCTCCTCGCTCATGCGCATGGCTGTTTCAAACTCCTCGCGCGCGATCCACGCGCTTTTTCAGCGTCAGAACGTTTCGTCCGTCACGCCGCTCGTAGTGCATCTCCCGGACCATGTTCCGGGCCAGATGGATGCCAAGGCCGCCCACACCGCGCTCCTCGATGGGCGCGTCGATATCGGGCGACTTGGCCGAAAGCGGGTCAAAGGGTATGCCCGCGTCCTCGATTACGGCCGTCAGTTCGTCGCCTTCGACGCTCAGGGAAAGGTCTATGAAATGCGTTTCCTCGCTCGGGTACCCGTAGCTGATAATGTTGGTCACCAACTCGTCCAGCACGAGGTTGATCTCGAACAGCCCGCGCGGGCCAAGACCTGCCTCGTCGGCGAAGCGTTCCAGCCTCTCGCGCAGGCTTTCGAGTTCGCCCAGCCTGTTGGCCAGCGTGAACGAACACCTGACGACCGTATCCATTGCGCTGGTCTTGCTCCTTTCGCGGGCGGCCCCTGTTTACGGAAAATCCAGGGCCGCACGACGCGCCGATGCGTGCCGTTAGTCCGTCGGCAGCAGCCAGTCAAGGTCGCGCGCCCGGCCGTCCGTCGGCGCGGGACGCGCGGGTTCCCTCTCGACGCGCTTGCGGGCGCAGGCTATCTCGTCGTCGATCCAGTTGCGAACGCCGAGCCTGATCGACGTGCCCTCGGAATAGCTGTCGTCATCGCCCTGATAGTTTTGCAGGATGAGACTGACGCTGTTGCCTTTCCCATCCGGGATGCTCCATTTCCAGACCTTGAGCGTACCGAAGGCGTCGCCTCGCCATTCGGGCCGCTGACCATAACGTTTTTTCAAGGCGTCGAGCAGCGTGTTGAATAAGCGCAGGGACTCGTCTTCGTAGTTCAGCTTGATGCGCACGATGCGGCCCGGCTGCGCGCAGGTTCCGTATTCGACGTACCCGCTGCGAAAGCCGGGCAGCGGCAAGGTTTCCGCCCGCTCCAGATGGCCAAGCCCCCAAGGCACGCCAGCCGTCTCCTTGCGCACCTTGTCCGCGGCCTGCTCGATGTGCTCGCCGAGCGTGACGCCCGCAATGCCTTTGGGCGCCTGCCGCTGCGCGTGACCGACTCCCGTGAAAAGGAGAAGAAGCGCCGCCGTAAGCATCAAACACCTCGACGCGCGCCACGCCGACCGAATTTCAACCCTCGCCATGCTCCTCCCCCTAGACCAGGCTTACGCCGATATGCTCGGCGCATGCCTGGCACGCGCCTGCGTGATCGAAAAAGAAGCTCTTCTCCCAATCACGCACGAG
The DNA here is from genome assembly GCF_000422245.1 of Alkalidesulfovibrio alkalitolerans DSM 16529. NCBI lineage: Bacteria > Pseudomonadati > Thermodesulfobacteriota > Desulfovibrionia > Desulfovibrionales > Desulfovibrionaceae > Alkalidesulfovibrio > Alkalidesulfovibrio alkalitolerans. The sequence goes on along the minus strand of NZ_ATHI01000030.1, from coordinate 45,618 downwards.
ATCGACTACGTTCTCCATCAATCGGGACTGGATTTCCGGAAACTGCGCCAGGGTCTTGGCGAACTTCTCGCGTGTTACGACCATGGCTTCGACCTCGCTTTCCGCGCACAGGGAAAACAGGCGCTGCATGTCGCCAAGGAGCGCCAACCCGCCCAGAAAGTCCCCCGGGCCGTAGCTCGTGAGTTTCGTGCCGGCCCCATCCCCCGAGCGCTCCAAACGAGCCCGTCCAGACAGGATGTAAAAGGCCTGGCCATCCGCCTCGCCCTCGTGGAACAGGCATTCGCCGGGCTTGAAGGTGGTGCGTTCCGCCAGATAGGCTAGAACCTTCAACGGCTCCAGCGGCAACCCGGCGAAAAAGGCTATCTGCCGGAAGACGTCGATGTTCTGCTGGAACTCGCAGGTTTCCCTGCTCTCGCAACGGTCATTTCTTTCCGTGGACGAGTTCATAAAGGCTCCCTTTCTTGGCCATGAGTTCGGGGTAGCTGCCGCATTCGACGATCTTGCCCGCCTTCATGACCGCCACCTTGTCATAATTGATGATGATGTCCAGGCGGTGCGCCACCGCGATGACCGTGCTGCGGCCCCTGTAACGGGTCTCCAGGATGTTCTGGATGCGCGCCTGCGACTTGTTGTCCAGGGCCGAGGTGGCCTCGTCGAGGATCATCAGGCGCGGTTGTTTAAGGAAACAGCGGGCGATGGCCAGCTTCTGGCGTTGGCCTCCCGAGAGCTTGTCGCCCTTGCTGCCGACCTGGAAGCGCATGCCGATGGCCACGACGGATTCGAGAAGATCCTCCTCCACGAGAAGCTGGATGATGCTCTGGGATATCCTCTCCTGAGCCTGGGGATTTTGACTGCGCACCTTGCCGAACAGAATGTTGTCCAGGATGGTCTGTGAGCCCAGGTACTCGTCCATACGATAGAAAGTGAAAGCTCCCGGATGCCTGGCCTCGACGTTTTCACGGAAAGCCGCGCGGGCCTCTAGGAGCATGCGTTCGAGCACCTGAGGCATGGCGACCATCTTGTGCCGTCCGGGAACGAAGGCCAGGGCCAGATCGAGCAACCGGGTGCGGTCTTCGGGCGGAAGGTCGGCAACCCGGCCGCGCTCAAGCCGCCTCGCGATCTCCTTGTAGTCCTCGATGGCTTCGGCCGGGATTGGGCTCTGCTCGAAGAACACCGCGTCCTTGGGCATGTTACCGAGGATGTCCACGGTGGTGCGGGCGATCTCCGCGCCTAAAGCGAGCAGCGGGCCTCGCGTCTGGGTTGCGTCGAGAAATGCCGTGAATTCATGGTTCTCGGCCAACTTGTCCGCGGCCCAGTCGGGATCGCGTGCGCCACCGAAAATCAGGTTGGCGGCGACGCTGGAATGGACCAGATAGCGGCCCTCGTCGAAGAACTCCACCATGTCGGCCAAAGCCTCGCCGTAATCCCGACGGAAGCTTTCGCGCATGCGGATGATGCGCTCGGAGAGGCGTTCGTCCTCAGTCTCGTCGAGCACTGCGTTCAAGCCGAAGCGCAGCACGTCCACGAAAATGCCCGCCTGTTGCAACACCGCGATCTGGTCGTCGAGCGACGGCAGGTTTTCGCCCTCCACCCCTGGTGCGCCGTGCAGGGCGGCCTCGCACGCATAGAGCAGGTTGTCCTTGATGGTTCCCGTAAAGATGAAGGGGCTTTGCGAGACGAAGCCCAAGTTCTCGGTCATGTCCTGTTTGGAGAGGCTGCTGACCTCATGGCCGCCCAGGCGCAGGGAGCCGGAAGTGTATTTGTAGAGTTGACCGACGCACAGGGCGAGCGTGCTCTTGCCTGAACCGGAAAAGCCTACCAGGGCGAGCTGCTCGCCCGGTTCCACGGTCAGATTGATGTCGTGCAGCAGACGGATGCCACCCTCGACTTCGAAGGAGAGGTTCTCTATCTCCACGCGCGGTTCGAGCTGCAAGGGAGCACGCCCGGCGACCACGAGCACGTGCTCGGAGGGAAAGTCGAAATACTCCATTGTCCTGGAGTAGCGCACCGAGGCGTCCTGATAGACTTGGTAGAACTCCATGAGCTCCTTCCAAGGCTCGAAGAGCTTCTCCTGCGCGGAGAGGAAGGCGACCAAGGCGCCGAGATCGAAGCGGCCCTGGATGATCAAGTAGCCGCCGACCAGGAAAAGCAGGAATGGCGCGAGGTTGACGAGAAGATTGTTGATCGCCTTGACGCCTGTCTTGTAGAGGGTCCAGACGATGCGATAGCGTTCCAGCGTGTCGCACTGCGCGCCGAAACGGCGGCTCTCGATGCCGTACGAGCCGTTGCCATGGATCTCGTGGATGCCGGAAATGCTTTCGGCGATGTTCGAGGAAATCTCGCGCGTCGCATCGACGCGTTTCTTGTTGACCTCGTTCGTCTTGCGTTGCAGGCGCGGGATGACCAGCAGGACGATGGGGTAGATGGCCATGGTGATGAGCGCCATCTGCCAATTGAGATAGAAGAGGTAGATGCCGAAACCGAGCAGGGTCAGGATGTTGGTCAGCGGCACGGCCAGGGCCATGCCGACGAACTCGCCTACGGGCACGATCTCAGTGACCAACGAGGAGACGACCATGCCGGGCTGGGTCTTGCGGAAATAGCTGAGCGGCAGCTTCAAGATGTGATCATAGAGCTTCTTGCGCAGGGTGGCCAGAGTGGTCTGGCCCAGATGCGTCTGAATGACGTTGATGACGTATTTCAGGACCCCGGCCGTGACCACTGCGGCGAGATAATAGCCGCAATACAGCAGCAAAAGGTCGAGGTTGCGTTGGCCGATGGCCGTGTTGATGATCTTCTTCTGGAATTCGAGGGGCAGGACGCGGGCAAAGACGGTGACGACGATGACGACGAGAAGCAGTATCTGTAGTTTGAGGCTGCTTTCCCACACCCAGGAAAAGAGGGATCGCTTAGTGACCGGAATCTGATCGGCGTCAGTCGCAGCCTGTCCCATGCCCCACTCCCGCTTTCGAACCCGCCCGAAACCGCCGCCATCGTGACGACGATGCATTTCGTTGTACCCTCAGGGGCCGCGAAGTCAACGGGATATATTTCGCTCAAGCCATATGCGCCAGATAGCGCCCCACGCCCCCTGTCTTTAGCCACCAAAAAAAAGGGCCCGCCAGAAGCGGGCCCTTGGAATCATGAGCGAAGAGACAACTAGGCGGCTTCCTTGTTCCCCGGTGCGTTCAGCTGGATCTCCTGCGGGAAGACCGGCAGGTAACGGTAGGCCAGGGAAACGATGAGCACGCCGTAGGCGATGACCATGACCGAAGGCAGAATCTCGGTCCACGCGGGTACGTAGATCTGCCAAGTGTCGAAGGGCATCACGGGCGCGGCCAGGGCCTGCACGGTGATGGTGTAGCGGTTCAGTGAGATGCCCAGGCAGTTCATGATGCAGGCCGACCAGAACAGGAAGGGCGTGTTGCGCCAGCGCGGGGTCAGCAGGATGACGGCCGGGATGACGCCGAGCACGAACAATTCGAGCCAGAACAGCCACTTGCCGTAGATGATGCCGTAGAACATCTGGTCGAACGTGAAGCCCAGCGTGGGCAGCAGGTTCACGGCCCAGTCGTAGGTGTCGATGAGCTTGAAGAAGAGGTACAGTGCGAGCATTGCGCCCGATATCTTACCCATGAGCTGCTTGATCTTCCAGGAGACCATCTTCTTGCCAGAGCAAAGCTCCACACATTTCACGATGAGCACCGAGAAGCAGGGACCGGAGGCCGCAGCGGACATGACGAAGAGGAAGAAGGTCCATGGCCAGATAAAGAAGCCTTCGCGGAAGGCGAAGGGACGCGCGAACATGACGCCGTACATGCCGCCCAGGGAGCCCTGGTGGAAGGTGGAGAGGAAAGCGCCCAGGCCCGCGAAGAGGGGCATGAAGACGTGCATGTTGTGGGCGAAGTGACGCAGGAAGGCGATCCGGTTGAGTTGCCGCTGCTCCAGGATGTTCGGCAGGAACTCGATGATCAGCACGCCCAGGTAACAGCTGATGCAGAAAATGACTTCCGTGAGCATGGAGTGGACGTTGGCGTGCCAGAAACCGAACCAGGAGCGCAGCGGTTGGCCGAGTTCCATGGTCAGGATGAGCATGGCGCCCGAGTAGCAGAAGAAGCCGCCGATGACGGTCAGGTTGATGATGTTCTTCAACTCGTCCATCTTCAGGATGTACCTGAGGAGGCCGCTGAAGAAGGCACCCGCGCCCAAGGCGATGACCGCCAAGTCGAAGGTAATGTACAGACCGAAGGCGAAGTAGTTGTTCAGACCGGTCACGCCCAGGCCATTGGCGAAGACGACATAGGCCGCATAGATTCCCGCCAGGAAGACGACCGTCCAAAAGGCCATCCAGACCAGGAACTTGGACAGCGCGCAGCGCTCGACGCCCTCGGGGAAGAGTTCGTGATCGATGGGCTTAGCCATGGTTGCCTCCTTCCGCCTTGCCGTGGCCGGTCTCGCCGGGCAGATGGTTGTCCATCAGGTTGCGCACCCATTCGCGACGGCTGATGTAGTACACCTGCGGTTCGCCGCCGAGCTTCTCCAGAAGCCTGCGCGCGTGAGGGCTGCGGGCCAGTTCGTACACTTTGTGCTCGGGATTCTTCAGGTCGCCGAAGACCATGGCCCCGCTCGGGCACATCTCGACGCACGCCGGAATGTAGGCATCCTCGGGCAGCTTGTAGGGGTCCATGCCGTCCACGCGGGCCTTTTCCTTGGCGAAGGTCCAACGATGGTGGCAGAAGTGACACTTCTCGACCACGCCGCGCGGCCTGGTGGAGGTGAAGGGCGTGAGGGTCTTCTCCATGCCCTTGGGCCAGACCGGATCGAACCAGTTGAAGGTCCGGACGTGGTAGGGGCACGCGGCCATGCAGTACCGGCAGCCGATGCAGCGCGGCGAGATCTGGCTGACGATGGCGCCCTCCTCGCCCTTCTCCGTGGCGATGACCGGACAGACCGGCACGCAGGAAGGGTTTCCGCACTGCATGCAGGGCAGCGGCAGGTAGGCCACGTCAGCGTCGGGGAAGGACTTGCCGTTCTCAAGCCGGTATATGGAAAGCCAGTTGACGATGCGCAGTTTGTCGGTGCCGTCGACGTTGGGGGCGTTGTTGTTCTCCACCTGGCAAGACACGGTGCATGCGCCGCAGCCCGTGCACTTGTCCAGGTCGATGGCCATACCCCACCTGATCTTGTAATCTATCTTTGCAGCCATCTCTCGCTTCCTTTGGCTTAGCCTTTAGCGATCCGCACCGCGACAGACGCCCAGGTGGGCTTGCCGGTGCCGGCTTCCTCGGTGACCGTGAGAACCTTGAAGAGGTTGTCGCCCTTGCCCTTGGAGAACTCGTCACCGACCGTGCGGCCGAAGCCCAGGGGGGCCGAGACCACGCCGGGCATGACGGATTCGTCGATGTAGACCCTGCCTTTCACCGAACCCGCCGAAGACGTCACACTCACCCGGTCGCCCGCTTTGAGTCCCGCCGCGGAGGCGGTCTGACCGTTGAGGGAGACCATGAGGTCCTTGCCTACAAGCTCGTTGCGGCGGATGGTCGGCGTATTGTGCGGCGGCAGCGCAACGTTCTGCGTGCCGACGTTGAGCAGGAATTGCGGGGCGAGAAGCAGGCCGTCGGGCTTGACCGCGACGATCCTGGCCAGGGACGAGGCGCCGAGGTACACGTCCTCGTTGCCGACGGTGCGTACGCTCACGAAGGCCTTGCCGCTCTTCAGGCCCCTGGCCACGGCCGCGCCGACGGGCTCGATTCCCTTGGCTATGGCGTCCCAGGGCGTGGTCTGACCGGCGATGAAGCCCGGCGTGGCCTCGACGGCCGCCATTTTGGCTTCGAGCACAGCCTCGAAGGAGGAGAAACCCAGGTCCATGCCCAGCTTCTTGGCCAGTCCGAGAACGACGTCGGCAGAGGACTTGGCGTCCACAACCGGTTTTGTCACGGGCATGCCCAGGGTGTAGGAGACGAAGCCGGAGCCGTAGGGCGTCTCCAGGTCATCGAAGCGTTCGATGGAGAGCGGGTTGGGCAGCACGAGGTCGGCTTTGGCGGCGGTCTCGTCCATGAAGGAGGAGAAGCTGACCACGAAACCCGCCTTGTCCAGGGCGGCGTTCATGGCCTCGGCCTCGGGCAGCGCGTAGCGGGGGTTGGCCTCGTACACCATGAGCAGCTTGGGCGCGGCCTTGGTTCCGGCGGCCACGGCCTTGAGGCACGCGACCAGATCCTTGGCCAGCATGGCCTCGCGGGTCATTGCCCCGGAAACCACTCCGGGCAGGCTCGGAAGCGGCCTGATGCCGCCAGGCTGACCGACGTTGCCCAGGATGACGTTCAGCGCCAAGCCCGCGGCGTAGGCGGCGGGGGAGCCTCCCTGTCCGGGGGCCGCGCCGGGCACGACCAGGGGACGGCGGGCCTTCTTCAAGGTTTCGGCGACCAGGGCAAGTTGTTCGGGCGCCACGCCGATGGCCTCCTGCACCCGGGCGGGGGTCCAGGCAGCGGCGACCGACCTGAAGGTCTCGAAGTCCGGAGCCATGGTCCAGGCGCCGGAGGCGATGAGCAGGTTGGCGAGACCCAGGGCGAAGATGCCTTCGCCGCCCGGAGGCACGGCCACGAAGATGTCGCTCACGGCGGCAGTGCGGTTCTTGAGAGCGCCGCAGGCGATCCAGGTCGTCTTCGGCGTTTCGCCCATGGGACGAGCCTTGGAAAACGCCTTGGCGTTGCGCACCGGGGTGCCCGAGGATTCAAGCAGGTCGGCGCCCAACGCCAGCACACAGTCGCTGTTCTCGATGTCGAAGCCGGGCAGGCCGCTTCCGCCCATCAGGCCGTTCCAGGCCATGGCGGCGGTCTGCTGCTCGCAGGGCATGGGATACATCTCGGTGGACCCGAGGTTGCCCAGGAGGGCCGAGAAGACCTCGCGGGTGGTGCCGTTGATGTCACCGGTGATTACCGCCGTGGAGGAACCGGCTTCCTTGGCCTTTTCGGCCAGCAGCGCGGCGGCGTCCTCCCAGGAAATGGGCTCGTGCCCGCCAGCGGCGGTCTTCTTGAGCGGTCCGGCGATGCGCGAGGGCCGGTACAGCATCTGCACCTCGGGCGCGGCCATGGCCGAAAGCGCCCCCTGGGACAGCGGATGGTCGGGATTGCCCAGCGCGATGGACGGGCGGCCGCCCACGGTCAGCACCCGGATCGGGGAGCCGCCGGCGAAGGACTTGGAAAGTGCGGGCTTTCTGTCCAGCGGACCGTACTGCAGCCGGGGAATCCACGGCCAGTTCTGGGTCCAGATGGACACGTCGTCCGTCAGTTTCCACATCACGGGGCTCAGGGTCACGCCTGCGCCTGCGCCCAGAACGAAGAGAAATCCTCTGCGTGTCAGACTCATACCCTTACCCCTTTACTTGTGGCAGATGTAGCAGGCGTTGCTGACGCCGTTTTCGGCATGGCAGCGCTCACACTGCCACATCTTCATCGTGTCCTTGCTGTAGCCGGTGATCCGGTTGCGATACAGCACCGGGGTCGTCTCAGAATTGCCCACATCGGGGTGGCACTCGGTGCACTCGAGATGCTGGTGGGCGGTATGGGTGAAGAAAACGTTGTCGGGCTGGTACTGATAGACCTCCCACTTCACTTCGATGCCAGGTTCGACGTATTCGGTCACGAATTTGTCGATGGCGATGTCCGCCGGGGTGTCCCCACCGGTGGTGAAGGCGTGACAGTCGGCACAACTCTGCGTCGTGGGCAGGCCGTTGAAGGAGCCATCCTCGCGGAAATAGTGGCAGTCGGTGCACGACATGCCCGCCATCTCCATGTGGATCTTGTGGTTGAAGGGAGTGGGTTGCGTTACTTTACTGAACAGGAGTTCCGGAAAGACGAACCAGCCGAAGCCGAGACCGAAGAGCAGGCCGACAAAGGCGAACGCCAGCGCTCCGGAGTCAAAGCCACTTTTCCGCTTCATACACACGCCCCATGAAGTTAAGGAAATCAACGGAAGCCAGCCACTGGTCAGACAGCGGCTTATTCGCAAATAGACCGCGCCGTGTCAAGGGATTAGGAAATTTTTCACAGACCCCAGGTGTCTCTTCCGCGCAAGATAGTGAAAAAAGTTACAATCATCTCGCATTTTCAAATCCCCTCATTCCGCCTCGTTTTCGGGGGTATGGAAAGTCGAGGGAAGCATCACCGTCCGCCTTGCCTGCTCAAGGAAAACGTTTCGCGGACACATACGACGCCATGGCTGCCATGCACGCCTGACGCCGTCCCGGCCGTCCCGGCCGCCAGGGACGTCAGCCCTTTTCCGACTCGGGCTTGATGCGGCCGTACACGTCGTCGAAGCGGACGATGTCGTCCTCTTCCAGGTAGGGGCCGCTTTGCACCTCGATGATCTCCAGCGGCAGCTTGCCGGGATTGGAGAGACGGTGCGTGCCGCCCATGGGGATGTCGATGGACTGGTTCGCGGAGAGCAGGTGTTCCACGCCGTCCACTTCGGCCACGGCCGACCCCCGGATGACGACCCAGTGTTCGGCGCGGTGGTGGTGCATCTGCAGCGAGAGCCGCGCACCGGGATGGACCTTGATGCGCTTGACCTTGTAGCCCTCCCCCTCTTCCAGCACCGTGTAGCTGCCCCACGGCCGGTTGACCGTGACGTGCGCCTCCACGAGGCGGCTGCCCTGGCCTTTCAGGATGCCCACCACGTCCTTGACGCGCTGCACTTGGTCCTTGGGGCAGATGAGCGTAGCGTCGCGCGTCTGGACCACGATCATGTCGCTGAGTCCCACGGCCGCGAGCTTGCCGCCGCGCGAGAGCAAAAGGTTGTTCTCGCAATCCAGGGCCAGCACGTCGCCCTCCACGGCGTTGCCGCACTCGTCCTTGTCGTCGAGACGGTAGATGGCCTCCCAGTTGCCCAGGTCGTCCCAGCCGAAGGATGCTTTGACCACGGCTTGGCGAGTGAGCCTCTCGGCGATGCCGTAGTCCACCGAGATGTCTGGAAGCGAGGCGTAGGCCGAGGCCAGGGGCGTCTTGGCGCGGTTCTTCCACCAGACGGCCAACGCGGGCTGGAAGCGCTGCACGGCCTCGATGAACTCCGCGACGCAGAATAGGAACATGCCGCTGTTCCAGAAGTATTCGCCCGAGGCCACGAAGGCGCGGGCCGTCTCCAGATCGGGTTTCTCGGCGAAGCGCAGCACCTCGAAGACGCCGGGGGCCAGGGGCTCGCCCCGCCTGATGTAGCCATAGCCCGTCTCGGGCTTGGCGGCCTCGACTCCGAAGGTCACGAAATATCCCTTCGCCGCCATGGCGAGGCCCGCGCGGATGTCCGTGTCGAAGCCCTCGTCCGCGCTGATCATGTGATCCGAGGGCAGCACCGCGACGCAGGCCGCAGGGTCCGCCGCCACGATGCGGTCAAGCCCCAGAAGGACGGCGGGCAGAGTGTTGCGGCCCACGGGCTCGGCCAGCACCTGGGCGGTCAGGGCCTGGTCCAGGGCGCGAAGCTGGGCGCGCACCTCGAAGACGTGCTCCTCGTTGGTCACCACCCATACGTTCTTGGGCGCAAAGACCCGAAGCGCACGCAACACTGTCTGCTGCAACAGGCTTTTGTCCCCGCCAAGCGGCATGAGTTGCTTGGGCAAAAGGGTGCGCGAGACGGGCCAAAGACGCGTGCCCGATCCGCCCGCCAGGATGATGGCGTGGCCCGAAGTCCGAGGGGCGGTGGCGGCGTTCTCAGACATGGTTGCCCTCTTGGGGTTTCGCAGGATTCTCGTAGTTGAAAGGAGATTGGAAGCCACGCCACGATGGCAGACCCCGGTCCTTGTCAGAAAGGACGGGCGCGACCACGGGCCAGTCGATGGCCAAGTCGGGATCGTCCCAGCGCAGCCCGCCTTCACTTGCAGGGTTGTAGTAGCCATCCACCTTGTACATGAAGTCCGTGTCCGGCTCCAGGGTGGCGTAGCCGTGGGCGAAGCCGCGCGGGATGAACAGCCGCGCGAAGTTCTCGGCCGTGAGGAGGAAGCTCTTCCATTTCCCGTAGGTGGGCGACCCCGCGCGCAGGTCCACGACCACGTCAAAGACCGCGCCCCGCGTGACCCAGACGAGCTTGGACTGGGCGTGCGGTGGAGCCTGGAAATGCAGACCGCGCAGTACCCCGGCCTGACGGCTATGGGCGTGGTTGTCCTGCACGAAGCTCCTTGCCACGCCTGCGTTGGCAAAAGCCCCGGCGTTGAAGGATTCCAGGAAATAGCCCCGCTCGTCTTGAAAAACGCGGGGCATAATGAGCAGCAGTCCGGGGATCTCCGTGGTCTGAAACTGCATGTCGCGGCGTCCTTTCGTTTGGTGCGCAAGGCAGTTATCCGAGATGACGCGCGGTGACAATGCTCGCCCCGCCGGTACCACCTGGAAAGGCCCGAGACTTAACGTCACGCACACGCCCCTTGGAATTTGCACGGCCCGGCTGCGGCGCAAAAAAAGCAAGGGACCGCGAGGGTCCCTTGCATTGTCAGCGTGGCGGAGAGGATGGGATTTGAACCCACGATAGAGGTTTTGCCCCTATACACGCTTAGCAGGCGTGCGCCTTCAGCCGAGCTCGGCCACCTCTCCGTTGCCCGCGGCGCGCCGCGGGAACACTTCCCTAAATTGCGCACCCCTGCCTGTCAAGGCCGGGATTCGTTTTTCACGGCTTGCTGCTATTCCCACTTCTGCTCCGAGTCGCGGCTGGCGCGGTAGTGGATGCGGATGGGCGCGGTGCCGATCCCGAAAAGCTTGCGCAGGGTCTTTTCCAGATACTTCTTGTAGCTGTCCTTGACCAGCTCCGGGTTGTTGACAAAGAAAACGAAGGTCGGCGGGTTGGTCTCCACCTGGGTCAGGTAGTAGAACTTGGCTCGGCGGCGCTTGATGACCGGGGCCTGATAGCGCGCCAGGGCCTCGCGCATGGCCCGGTTCAACTCGCCCGTGGGGATGCGGATGTCGCACTCGGCCGTGATCTTCTCCGCCGTGGAGAGGATCTTGCTCAGCCCCTCGCCCGTTACCGTGGAGGTGAAGAGCACCGGCGCGTGACCGACCATGCGCAGTTCCTCCTCCACGGCCTTCTTGAGCTTCTTGCGCTCCTCGCGCTCGAAGAGGTCCACCTTGTTGATGACCACCATGAAGGGCGTCTTCTCGCCCTCGATGAAGGAAAGAAGCTTCTTGTCCTGCACGTTGACGCCCTGCTCGGCATCGATGACCAGCACGGCCACGTCGGCCCGCTTGGCCGTGGTCAGGGCGCGCGTCACGGAAAAGCGCTCCAGGCTGTCGTCGATGCGGGCGCGCTTGCGCACCCCGGCCGTGTCCACAAAGGTGTAGCGCTTGCCCTTGCGCTCCAGGGTTACATCCACCGCGTCGCGCGTGGTCCCGGCCTCGGGGCTGACGATGCAGCGCGCCTCGCCCAGGATGGCGTTGACGATGCTCGACTTGCCCGCGTTGGGCTTGCCCAGAAAGGCGATGCGAAGCCCGCGCTCCACTTCCGGCTCGTTCTCGTCCTCTTCGACAACGTGCGCCAGAAGCTCGGACTCCAGCCGCTCCTTGAGGTCGGCCACGCCGTGGCCATGGGCCGCCGAGACCGGCGCAAGGGGAAAGCCCAGGGCATGGAATTCGGCCGTCAGGTGCTGGTCCAACTCCGGGCCGTCCACCTTGTTCACGGCCACGAGCACGGGCTTGCCGGATTTGCGCAGCGTGGCGGCCACGCGCTCGTCCAGGGGCATCACGCCCTCGCGGCCGTCCACGACCATGAGGATCGCGGCCGCCTCCCACACCGCCTCGCGGGCCTGGGCCATGATGCCGTCGGAGATCGGGTCGTCGCCCGCGAACTCCATCTCCAGTCCACCCGTGTCCACGAGCGCCACGCGGCGGCCACCGAAGGTCCCCTCGCCGTAGATGCGGTCGCGGGTCACGCCGGAGCGGTCGTGGGTGATGGCGACGTTCTTGCCGAGCAGGCGGTTGAAGAGCGTGGACTTGCCCACGTTGGGTCGGCCCACGATGGCAATGACGGGGTATCGCGGCATGTCGTTCGTTATCCTTCGCCCGCGCGGGAGCGTCTGAAATTCGTTGGAGCGGGACGGGACACGTTTGTCCTATCCCAGGGGGGCGCGGTCATCAAGCCCTGACACCGCCCCTGGCAAGGGGGGCCGATCCCGGCAGGCCGTTCGCAAAGTCCGGCGCGACGGCGATGACGCGATCGCTGGACATGGCGCACGGGAGGGACGACGTGGGTGTTTTCGGCGGGCGTTTTCCGCCGCTCGCGGATGGCGGACTTGTAACTGCTTGTGTTCCGAGACGCAAGCGGCCCGACGAAAGCGGCATAGACGCTCGCAGTCGGGCATGAAATGGCGTATCCTGCGCGAATGAACGAAATCGTGCGCAAGGGATTGCGCCTTTCCTATACGGATATCGGGCTCGGCGAGCCAGCCCTCCTCTTCATCCACGGCAATTCGTGCGACCGCTCCTTCTTCGCGCCGCAGATCGAACGCTTCGCGGCCGCGCACCGCTGCATCGCGCCGGACCTGCGCGGCCACGGCGAGAGCGACGCGCCCAAGGACGCCTCCTACACCTTCCACGCCCTGACCGACGACTTGGCGCACCTGTGCCGGAGCATCGGCGCGCCGCGCGTGGTGGCAGTGGGCCACAGCCTGGGCGGCGCGCTGGCCGTGCGGCTCGCGGCCTCGCGGCCGGACATGGTGGCCGGGGTCGTGGCGCTCGATTCCACCCTGATTCCCCAGCCGGGCTTCGAGTTGTGGCTCGATCCGCTGCTGGCGCGGCTTGGCCGCGATCCCGAGGCTCCCTTCCCGCGTGAATTCTTCGAGCCGCTCTTCGCAGCCGAGGACGATCCCGCGCGCCGCGCCGAGATCATGGCGCGGCTGGCCAGGACTCCGCGCCACGTGACCACGGCGCTCTTCGCGCTTTTCCGCGATTCCGATTACGAGCAGGCCGCGCGCGCCGTGCGCTGCCCGTTTCTCTACGTCGGCGCGCACAGGCACCGCACCGACCCGCAGGCCCTGCGCCGCCTGATCCCGCAGGCGCACTTCGCCCAGACCGCGCTGTGCGGCCACTTCCAGACCCTGGAAGCTCCGGAGCAGATCAACGCCATGCTGGAGCGCTTCCTGGCCCGGCTCGTGATTTGATCCTTGAATCAATCGCTTTATCCTTCAGGGTTTCCAACGGATTCTCAGTTTAAAAGCGCTGCTTGACCAACAATCAACAAGTCTGTAAATTGTATTAAATACAATTTAAACAACCCGCCGGGCGGCAAAACCGTTCCCCCGCTTCCGCTGCTTCACGGATAGACCCCAGCGGATGAGCGTCCCTTCCGCCCCAACGCGCAACGGGAGGATACCATGTCCCGTTTGATCCTGCTCACTGTTCTCGTCTGTGTTCTGGCTATCCCCACCGCAGCCGGAGAAAACCAAGGCCCCGTCGTCGAGCACTCCCTGACCTACAGCGCCAAAGGAACTCGCTCCGAAGCAAGGCACGGACATCTGCGCATCAACGACAAAAAAATTCCCTGGGGATTTTCACGGGTCGTTGCGGGGGACCAGTCTTTTTCATTCTACGTTCGCAGGTACCATTTCGGCAACGACGGCTACCATTTTGCCCAACCGCCTTTCTTCCCGCCCGATTCGCCGGAAGACATGAGTACTGCAGACCTAAACCGTGGATACGTCCTGACACGCGAGCGCCCAGGCAACACCCCCGCAGATTGGTTCTACGTGGAATGGAACGATGGCGCGGCGTTCGCATCCACGGACGCGCTCGACCAACTCATCGAGGAACAGGCGATCATCACCGTTCCGACCGATCTCGGCGATGCCGGGTGGCGTCCTGACAACGTTGGCGGCCGCGAGCGTCCTGACAACGTTGGCGGCCGCGAGCGTCCTGATTTTCCGCAACGCCTTCCCTGGCCTCCAACCGATCCAGCCACCAAACCCGCACAATAAGGAGGGTTTAGCGATGAAAAGAGCATTTACTTCGAGCTCGTTCGCCATTTTTTTCTGTGCCGCCCTGTTCCTTTTACCGTCGGATGCATGTGCCATGCGTGAATGGCCGCACGAATTGACGCCTTGTCAGCAACGGTGCGACGACAACGCCGAGTGCCTCAAGGCCTGTGAAGAGCGCATGAACCCGACTGTCACACGGCCTGGGTCAAGTTCGTCAGGGAGCACGGACGACACATCCGGCAGCGGCAAGACCGGCGCAACGGGCGCAACGGGCGACACGGGCGAAGCTTCGGGCAGCGAAGGAACCGACGGCGTGAAGAGACCGGGCGGCAAGGACATATTCCCGGACAGCGACGCTCCGCGGCCCAATGGCAGCCCCTCATCCCCTCCCGTCGGGACACGTGCAATCGGCATCATGTAGCCCTTCCCCCCGGCGCGGGTTTGGCCTATCCTGCCGGGCATGAAATCCCTGGTCGTGGCCGGAACGCGCAGCGGGTGCGGCAAGACGAGCGTGGCCGTGGGCCTGATGGCCGCGCTCGCGCGGCGCGGGCTTCGCGTCGCGCCCTTCAAGTGCGGCCCCGACTTCATCGACACGAGCCACCACGAACGCGCCTGCGGCCGCCCCTCCCACAACCTCGACGGTTGGATGTGCGGCCGCTTCAGCGTGGAGGACATCTTCGCGCGCCACGCGCAAGGGGCTGACGTCGCGGTCATCGAGGGCGTGATGGGGCTCTTCGACGGCTTCTCCGGTTCGTCCGAGGCGGGTAGCACGGCCGAGATCGCCAAATGGCTGCATGCGCCCGTGCTGCTCGTGGCCGATGCCTCGTCCATGGCCCGTTCCGTGGCGGCCATGGTCGGCGGCTACATCGATTTCGACCCCGAGGTGGCCTTCGCCGGGGTGCTCCTGAACCGCGTCGGCTCGGCCGCGCACGGCGAGATCGCGTCCGAGGCGCTGGCTGCGGCCGGGCTGAACCTCATCGGCATGCTGCCGCGCGCCGAGGAGATCGGCCTGCCCGCGCGCCACCTGGGCCTTTCCATGGGCCAGGAGACCGGCGAGGACATGTACGCCCGCCTCGCGGACTGGGTGGAGGCAGGAATCGACCTTGACGCCCTCCTGTCCGGCCTGCCGGAAATGGTCGTGCAGCCCGTGAACGAGAACAGGACGTGGAGCGCGGACGACGAGCACATCCCTGGACCGCTGTTCTTCGCGGACGACTCCGGCGAGAAACCACGCGCCGACGAGGAGCCGGACACCCCCGGCGCAGCCTCTGCCGCGCCTCTCTCACGGCGACCCAAGGCGCACGTCGCGCGCATCGCCGTGGCCCAGGACCAAGCCTTCTGCTTCTACTACCGCGAAAACCTGCGGCTGCTCGAAGATGCCGGAGCCGAGCTCGTCTTCTTCTCGCCCGTTAGCGACAAGAAGCTGCCCGAGGGCGCGGACGGCCTCTACCTGGGCGGCGGCTATCCCGAGCTTTCCGCCTTCGACCTCTCCAACAACGCCGGACTTCGGCGCGAGATCAAGCGCTTCGCCGAGGACGGACGCCCGGTCTACGCCGAATGCGGCGGCTTCATGTATCTCATGGAGTCGATCAGGGACGCGCGCGGCTCGACCTGCATGATGTCCGGCGTCTTCCCCTTGTCCGCGCGCATGGCCGAACGCTTCGCCGCGCTCGGCTACCGCCAGGTCACGACCACGCGCGACTGCATCCTGGGCCCGGCCGGAACCCTGGCGCGCGGCCACGAGTTCCACTACTCCGTGCTCCCGGACGAGGCCTACGACCTAGCCGGGCTCTATGCCGTGGAGGATCGCAAGGGCCCGCGCGAAAAGCCCGAGGGATTTGCCGCGCACAACGTAGTGGCCTCCTACATCCACCTGCACTTCTGCTCCAACCCCGCCCTGGCCCGCCACTTGGTGGAGGCCTGCGCTTCATGAGGCCGTCTCGCCGCGCGGGGCGCGACCTGCGCGAGGGGTTCACCACGGGCACGGCGGCCGCGGCCGCGGCCAAGGCCGCCACGCTTACGCTCCTCGGGCTTCGCGTCCCGGCCGTGCTCGACACGCCGCTGCCCGGCGGCGCGCGCCTGGACGTGCCCATCGAGGACGCAAAACCCGAGGAAACGCCCCTTGGCCCGGCTGCGCGCGGCCGCGTCGTCAAGGACGGCGGCGACGACCCCGACGCCACGCACATGGCCCTGATCGAGGCCTTGGTGCGGCTTTCGCCCGCGCCCGGGGTGCGCGTGGACGGCGGGCGGGGCGTCGGCCGCGTCACGCTGCCGGGCCTGCCCGTGGCCGTGGGCCAGGCGGCCATCAACCCCGCGCCGCGCGCCCAGATCGCGGCGGCCGTGCAAGAAGCCCTGGATGCGGCCGGGTACAGCGACGGGGCCGAAGCGCTCATCGAGGTTCCGGACGGCGAGACGATCGCCCGCCACACCCTGAACGCCCGGCTGGGTATCCTCGGCGGCATCTCCATCCTGGGCACGCGCGGCACGGTCAGGCCCTTCAGCCACGAGGACTGGGCCGCGAGCGTGGCCGCAGGCATGGACGTGGCCCGGGCCACGGGGCAGCGCGAGATCGGGCTTTGCACCGGCGGCCGTAGCGAGCGCCTGCTCAGGCGCGAACTGCCGCATCTGCCCGAGCAGTGTTTCGTGCAGGCCGCCGACCTCTTTGCCGCGTCCTGCCGCGCGGCCGCCGAGCGCGGCTTCTCGCGCCTGACCTGGGGACTGTTCATCGGCAAGCTGGTCAAGCAGGCCATGGGCCTTGCGAACACCCACGCCCGGAGCACGGCTACGGACTTCGCCTTCCTGGCCCGCGAAGCCCTGGCCGCAGGCGTCTCGCCCGGCGTGGCGAACGCCCTGCGCGAGGCCAATACCGCGATGCACGCCCTCTCGCTCTTGGCCGAAGACCCGGCCAGGCCCGCGCTGCTGCGCGCCCTTTGCCGCCGCGCGTCTGAAAACGCCCGGAATTTCGCGCAATGCGAGCTTGACACGCGCGCCATCCTGTTCGATTTCGACGGCACCGTCTTGGCGGATTCACGGGAGGATGTGCAATGATCGAGGTCGTGGGCCTGGGGCTTAATGCCGAACTGTTGTGCGGAGCCACGCGCGAGGCCATCGCGCGGGCCGAGGTGCTGGCCGGGGGCAAGCGTCAGTTGGCCGCCTTTCCCGAGGCGGGCGGCGAGCGGCTGGTCATCTCCGCGCCGGTCAAGGATTTCATCGCGGCCGTGAGCGAGCGCGCCGCAAAGGGCCTTCGCGTGGTGGTGCTGGCCGACGGCGACCCGCTCTTCTACGGCATCGGCCGCACCCTGGTGGAGACCATGGGCCGCGACGCCGTGCGCATCCATCCCGGCGTGACCACCCTGCAGACGGCGGCCGCGCGCATGGGCCTGCCTTGGCACGACATCCGCGCCGTGTCCCTGCACGGCCGCGCCGACCACGCGCCGCTCTTCGCGGCCATGACCTGGTACGAGCGCGTGGCCGTGTTCACCGACGAGGAGCACACGCCCGCGACCATCGCGACCGCGCTCTTGGAGCGCGGGGCCGACGCCTACGGCATGTGGGTCTTCGAGGATTTGGAGATGCCCTCGGAGCGCGTGGGGCTTTACACCCTGCAGCACGCGGCCACGGAGCGTTTCTCGCCCCTGAACATGGCCGTGCTTGAGCGCCGCCGCAAGGCCCCTCTTTCGCTTCGCCTGGGCATTCCGGACGAGGAACTGGCCCACGAGGCGGACATGATCACCAAATGGCCGGTGCGCGCCGTGGGTCTGGCCGCGCTCTCCATCGATCCCGAATCCGTGGTCTGGGACGTTGGCGCTGGCTCGGGCGCGGTCTCCGTGGAGGCTGCCGTGCTGGCCAGCGAGGGCCAGGTGGTGGCCGTGGAGCGCGACCCCGGCAGGCTCGCCATGCTGCGCGAGAACATTCGCCGCACGGGCGCGTGGTCCGTGCGCCCGGTGCTGGGCGAGGCCCCGGAGGTCTTCGGCCCGCTGCCCGACCCCGACCGCGTCTTTCTGGGCGGCGGCCTGGGCCAGGGCGAGGCAGTGCTGCGCGCCTGCTGCCAACGCCTGCGGCCCGGCGGCCGCATCACGGCTCATGCCGTGCTGCTCGAATCCCTGTCCCGCGCCCAGGCCGTGTTCGCGGACCTCGGCTGGCCCGCGGCCATCCAGCAGGTGCAGGTCAGCCAGTCCGAGACGCTGGGGCCTGGCCTCCGGCTCAAGGGGCACAACCCGGTCTTTGTCATCAGCGCGGCCAAACCTTAGCAGGCCGTCCCCAAAGCATCATCTGCCGCGTTACCGCGAAAATCCAGCCCTCGCGCATTTGTTCGCGTCAGTCTTGAACTTTTCGTACGCCTTGCATCTGGTGCATGTGTAACGGCCTGCGGAGCGATGGGGTGCGGCCTGTCGGTAGATCGCTCCGGCCAAAAGCCCGCGCCGAGGATTGCCCCGGACCGTGGCGGCTGCTAAAGTCGATTCCATGCGGACAGGCACTCGCATTCGCCGCCTGCCCCGAATCAGCCGCCGAAGGGGAGCATGCATGAGCGCAATTCGCTGGGACGACGGGATGTGCTTGGGCATCGAGCGCATCGACGAACAGCACAAAAAGCTCACCGGACTGATCAACGAACTCTACGTGGCTTTCACCGCAGGCCGGGACAGGGACATCCTCTCGCGGCTCATCCGGGAAATCTCGGACTACTGCCTCTACCACTTCTCCGACGAGGAGCGGCTGATGGCCGAGGCCGGTTATCCCGACACGGAGCACCACACGGCCCAGCACCGGACCTTCGTGCACAAAACCGTGGATTTCCTCGTGGACGCGGCCGACGGCAAGGAAGACCTCTCCCTGGAAGTGCTCGACTTCCTGACCGATTGGTGGATCGGCCACATCCAGGGCACGGACGTGCGCCTGGGTGAATACCTCAAGACCCAGGGGCTTTCCTGATGTATTCATTCAGCGTAGCCACCACGGCGCGCGAGCAGATGGCGGACATTACCCGCGAGGCGGCCGCAGCCCTGGCCGCGCTGGGGGGACGAAATGGCGCGCTCCTGCTCTTTTCGCCCCACACCACCTGCGGCCTGACCATCAACGAGGGAGCGGACCCCTCGGTGCAGCGCGACATGATCGTGGCGCTCAAGCGCCTCATCCCGCTGCACGGCGACTACCTGCACGCCGAGGGCAACTCCGACGCGCACCTGAAGACCACCCTGACCGGAACCTCCCTGCTCGTGATCGTGGAGGACGGCGCGATCAAGCTCGGCACATGGCAGCGCATCTTCCTGTGCGAGTACGACGGCCCGCGCAGGCGCACAGTCTGGGCGCAGTTCCTGCCCGCGCAGGACTGAGCGTTCCCGGGCCGCCATACGGCGGCTGGCATCGATCCTGCAAATCACGGCCTGTTCGCGACCTTTTACCGCACGAAAGGACGTTTTCATGGCCGCACACACCACGCAGCAGGCCGCCACGGGCCTGCGCAGCGAACTCGACTGCCTGCCGGTCGAGGGCGCCTGCGCGTACTATCTCAACTATCTCAACAATTTCCAGGCCGACCTGCCCCTGGCCGTCAATTTTTTCAACCGCATGCTCGGCGAAGCCAAAATCCCGACCCAGAGCCGAGCCAAGAAGCTTCTTGACCATGCCCTGCTCACGGCCGCGCGGCTCGCGCCCTTCGACCCGGCGATCCTGAACCTGGCCGCACAGTCCGGGCTTTCGCCCGATGCGGCCAGAACGCTTTCCGTGGTCACGGCCACCAACGCCGAGCCCGCGATCCAGGAAGCCCTGGCCAAGGGCTCCATGCGCCACCAGGGCGAGGAGATCAGACGAGCCGCCACGGCCCTCTTGCACAAGCATCCCATGTACGTGCTCGCGGCCGACCTGCTGCTGTCCCTCGACTTCTTCGAGGGCAAGCGGCCGGGCGAGGTGACGCGCCTCTTCAGGTGCCCCACGCAGCTCAAGCCTCTGTGGACCAAGCGGCTCTTCAACCATCTGGCGGGCCTTGGCGACGCGGCTGCCGCCGCCCTCCTGTGGCCCGAAGTCGAGCCCCTGGCCGACGACCCATTCACTCTCAACCGCGCAGCCGAGATGCTGCGCATGCAGGGCGACGCCGAGGGCGCGCGCGAACTCTACGCCAAGTCGCTGGCCCTGGACGGATTGCAACGGCCTGTCAGGCTCAGGCTGGCCGAGCTGGCCGCGCCCTTCACGCCCGACCGCTCCCTGCCCGGCCAAAAGAAGGTCTGCATCTATCTCTACAGTTACAACAAGGCCGAGGTACTGGCGGAGACCCTGCAAAGCCTGGCCAGATGCGACATCGCCGACGCCCGCGTGAAGCTGCTCCTGAACGGCTGCACCGACGATAGCCAGAGCGTGGCCGCACGGCTGGCCGAGCTTTTGCCCCACAACCACACCGAGGTCATCGAACTGCCGGTGAACATCGGCGCGCCAGCGGCCCGCAACTGGCTCATCAGCCACGAGGACACCTGGGCCTCGGACTACGTGGCCTTCCTCGACGACGACGTGGATTTGCAGCCCGACTGGCTGGCCCACTTCCTGACCGTGGCCGAGGCCGACGAGCGCATCGCCAACGTCGGCTGCAAGGTGGTCTTTCCCGGCGAGTTCCGGCTGCTGCAGTATCTCTACCGCGACGTGAGCATCGCCACGGACGAGGTCATCCGCGTCAGCCTGCCCGTGCCCTTCATGCAATACGACATCGGGCTGTACGACGTGGTCAGGCCCACGCGCGTGGTCATGGGCTGCCAGCACATGATGCGCGTCAGCGCGCTGCGCGAATGTCCCTGGTTCGACATCCGCTACTCGCCCTCGCAGATCGACGACACGGACCACGACCTGCAATTCGGCCTCAAGGGCCATCGCGTGGGCTACTGCGGCACCGTGACCTGCGTGCACAAGCACGGCTCGGGGGTTTCGCTGCGTAGCGAAGCGGACTTCGCGCGCCAGGGCAACGTGGCGGGCAACGACCTGAAGTTCTTCTACAAATTCTACACGGCGCGGCGCGAGTTGGCCAAGCTCGACAGCCTGAGCCTGAATTCCTGATGACCGCGCGCAGGGCAGACGGCAAGCGGCCCGTCATCGCCTGGGTCGGCTGGATGTTCTTCTGGCACGGCGTGATCGAGGAAGGCTTCAAGCCCCGCTCCGTGCCGCTTGAAGCGGGCGAGACCCTCTCTTACGAGGATATCGTCCGGCGCTGCGGCGAGGAGCCCGACATGGTGCTCTACCTGGACCGCAGCCTGCCGCCGCCGCTCATCGGCCTCGAATCCTTCCCCTGCCCCACCTGCTTCTACTGCGTGGACAGCCACATCCACTCCTGGTACCCCGCCTACGCCCAGGCCTTCGACCTGTGCGCCGTGAGCCTGCGCGACCACATGCCGCGCTTTTTGGGGCGGCTTGGCACGGAACAGATATTCTGGCTGCCGCCCTCGATGAAGGAGCCCGAAAAGACGCCGCCCGCGCCCGAGAGCGCCAAAGAGCGCGATCTGCTCTTCGTGGGCAACGTGAACCCCGAGACCATGCCCGGCCGGGTGCGCTTCCTGGCCGAGGTCAAGGAACGGCTGCCCGGGCTGGTGGTCATGCAGGGCGACTATCGGGCACTCTTTCCCACGGCGCGGCTGGTCCTGAACATCGCCGAGCGCGGTGATCTCAACTTCCGCGTCGTGGAGGCACTGGGCACGGGGTCATGCCTCGTGACCCCCGAGGTGGGGCACGGCCTGACCGACCTCTTCAGGCCGGGCGAGCATCTCTTCACCTATCCGCCGGGGGACGCCGACGCCCTTGCGGCGCTCGTGGCGAAGCTCTTGCCCGACGCGACGCGGCGCGAGCGGGTGGCCAGGGCCGGACACGCGCGCGTGGTCGAGCGCCACAGCCACGTGGCGCGCGGCCGCGACTTCGGCCGCTGGCTCTTGGCGCAACCGCTGGCCGATCTGGTGGCCCGGCGTCTGGCCGCGCGGCGGAGTATCCACGGCGAATTCCTGCGGCCCCTGTACCTGCACTGGGCCGAGGTCCTTTCCGGCACGCCGCTGGCCTTGCGCTACCTCGCGGCCGCCAAGGCACGACCCGCCTGACAAAGCGTTGAGAAGCCGCATTTCCCAAACCGTTCCAAAGCCTCCAGATATAAGGCGCAAAAAGAATCCAGGCCCGACGCGTATCAAGACATACGCGAGGGCTTGGACTCTTCGCGGCAACGCCGCAGGTGGTGGTTTTGGGGTGGTCTGGGCTATTTTCTCCAGAATTCAGGCACAAGCAGGATGATGATGGTGAAAACTTCGAGCCTGCCAAGGACCATGAGTCCCATGAGCGACCACTTGGCGGCGTCCGGCAGGAAGGCGTAGTTCTCGGCCGGACCGACCAGCCCGAAACCGGGGCCGATGTTGCCCATGCAGGCGATGGACGCACCGATGCTCGTGAGCACGTCCACGCCCGAAAGCGCCACGAGCAGCGTCCCCACGACGAACAGCGCCAGCCACAACACGAAGAAGCCCCACACGCCCGAGAGCACGTCCTCGGGCACCACCCGCCCGCCCAGCTTGACCTGGTAGACTCCGTGCGGGTGGATCAGGCGCTTTATCTCGCGTAGCGCGGCCTTGCCCATGACCAGGAAGCGCATGACCTTGATGCCGCCGGACGTGGATCCGGCCGAGCCGCCCACGAACATGAAGAGCAGCAGCACTACCTGGGCGAGCGGCGCCCACAACTCGTAGTCCGCTGTGGCGAAACCCGTGGTGGTCAGGATGGATGCCGCTTGAAAGGCCGCGTGGCGAGCCGCCTCCTCCACCCCCGCATAGGACGCGCCGTAAATGCATGCGACGATGACGACGAAGCCGAGGCTGAAAATGGCGAAGAAGGCGCGGCACTCCGGGTCGCGCCAGGCCGGGCCGGGCCGCCCCGTGAAAAGCCGGTAGTGCAAGGCGAAGTTCATGCCCGCGAGCAGCATGAACAGGGTGCAAACGTACTGCGCCATTGGCGAAAACGCCCCGAGCGAGGCGTTGCGCGTGGAGAAGCCGCCCGTGGCCATGGTGGCGAATGTGTGGCACAGGGCGTCGAAGATATCCATGCCCGAGACGAGCAGCAGCGCGGCCTGGGCGGCCGAAAGCAGCACATAGACCTTCCACAGCGTCAGGGCCGTGTCCTTGATGCGGGGTTTGAGCTTGTCCGGAGTGGGGCCGGGCACCTCGGCCTTGTAAAGCTGCATGCCGCCAACGCCGAGAAACGGCAGGATGGCCAGGGAAAGCACGATGATGCCCATGCCGCCCAGCCAATGCGTCAGGGCGCGCCAGAACAAAAGGCCTTTCGACACGGCCTCGATGTCCGTGAGGATGGAGGCCCCGGTGGTGGTGAAGCCGGAGAAGGACTCGAAGGCGCTGTTGGTCAGCCCCCCGAACTGGCCTGAAAAATAGAACGGCAGCGCGCCGAAGAGCCCGGCCGCCATCCAGGTCAGGGCGGTCACGGCCATGCCTTCACGATGGTTCATGGACGCACCCGAGGCGGCACGGCGAAAGAAAAGGGTCAACGCACCGCCGAAGGCGGCGGTGACCGCGAAGCCCTCGCCCAGGGGCACGAGATCCTCGCCTCCATAAAGCCAGGAGACAAGCAGCGCAGGCAGCATGCAAAGCCCCACGCACAGGGTCAGCGCCCCGGCCACGAAGAGCACCATGCCCAAGCGCATCAGAAATGCTCCAGCCTGACCATGAGCGACTTCTCCACGGTCTGCACGGCCTCGCGCGCGCTCAGGATGATCACGCGATCCTTGGGCTTGACGACGAAATCGCCTGTGGGAACCCGCACCTCGTCGCCTCTCATGACGCACAGGATCAGCGCTCCGCGCGGAAAATCCAGATCCTTGATGGGTCTGTCCACGATGGCCGAATGCTCGAGCGCGATGGCCTCCATGATCTCGGCCTCGTCGCCCTGCAGCAAGGCCGTGGAGATGACCTTGCCGCGCCTGATGGCGTGCAGGATGGAGTTGATGGCCGAAAGCCGCGTGCTGACCACGTTGTCCAGCCCGATGGCCTGGATGAGGGGCACGTAGGCGAACTTGTTGACCCGGGCGATGGCCCGGCGTGCGCCCATGGACTTGGCCAGAAGGCAGGTCAGGACGTTGGTCTCGTCGTCGCCGGTGAGAGCGACGACCATGTCCATGGCCGAAGCGTTCTCCTCGCGCAGAAGATCCTGGTCCGTGCCGTCGCCGCACAGCACCGTCGTGTTGTCGAGTTGCGCCGAGAGAAGCTCGCACCGCTCGGCCGAAGTCTCGATGAGCTTGACGCGGTAGCGCTCCTTCTCCAGGGCGCGGCACAGACGAAGCCCGATGGCCCCGCCGCCCACGACGAGAATGTTGCGCGCGGCCTTTTGCTGCTTGCCGAAACGCTCCATGGCCTTTTGCCTGTCGTGCGTGGCGCAGGCGAAATAGACCAGATCGCCGTCGTTGATGACGTCGCGGCCCGTGGGCACGATGAGCTCCGATCCGCGCACGATGGCCCCGACGATGAGATCCACCCCGCCAAGCACCGAACGGACCTCGGTCAGCTTCAGACCGCTAAGGACGCTGCCCGGCGTGGCCCTGACGCCGACCATAGAGATGCGGCCATCCGCGAACTCGTTGACCTCGCGCGCGCCGGGCAGCCTCACGAGGTTCAGGACGGTCTTCACCGTCTCCACCTCGGGATTGATGACCATGCTGATGTTCAAGATGTCGCGCGCCAGGGCGTCCTGAAACTCGGTGTACTCCTCGTTTCGGATGCGGGCCACCTTGGTGATCTGTGGAGCCAGGGCGCGGGCGAAGAGGCAGGACATGATGTTGGCGTCGTCGGAGTCGGTGACGGCCAGGAGGATGTCCGCACCCTTGATGCCCGCCTCGATGAGCACCTTCGGGCTCGATCCTGAACCGAGGATAGTCTGGGCGTCGAGGTGCTCGGACACGCGGCGAAGCGCCTCGGGGTTCTTGTCCACGACCACGACTTCCTTGTCTTCCCTGCTCAAGCGACGGGCGATGTGAAAGCCCACCTCGCCCGCGCCGACGATGACGATGCGCATGCACACTCCTTGTCGTGCGGGGTGCTTTGCGGCCCCGAACAGGGTACGTCCTTATGCTTTTGGGAAAGGCGCGTAAAGAGCTTGGCAACGGCGCTCGCGCCACGAGGAGAGTAAGGAAAAAAACAAGGCGGCGCGAACCCTTTCTGGTTCCGCGCCGCCGCTGAGGTGGGAGCAGCCCTTCCGGCGCCGGGACGAGATTCCCGTGCGCCGCTTGGGGCCGGACCAAAACCGGCTACTTGCGGGTCAGTTCACCCGTCAGGTAGCGGTTCTGGCGGATGGTGTCCGTGGCCAGCCGCGAGATCATGGCCGCACGGTCGTTCTGCTTTCTGGCCTGATCCATCAGCAGTTCGCCCGCAGCCTTCTCCGCC
Source organism: Alkalidesulfovibrio alkalitolerans DSM 16529 (assembly GCF_000422245.1). Taxonomy (NCBI): domain Bacteria; kingdom Pseudomonadati; phylum Thermodesulfobacteriota; class Desulfovibrionia; order Desulfovibrionales; family Desulfovibrionaceae; genus Alkalidesulfovibrio; species Alkalidesulfovibrio alkalitolerans. The sequence goes on along the minus strand of NZ_ATHI01000030.1, from coordinate 20,283 downwards.
TGTGTGCGCTTGGCGTTCTCAGACATGGCGATCCTCCCGTGTGCGTGGATTCGTTCGGGCAGAGCCCGAGCGTCTGCGCAATTGGTAACATAATTTACTTGACTGTCAAGTGAAGAATGCGTGACAGCCTAGCATATGATCATGGATTAGCCGCAATTCCCTTGCCACGCAATGCCCCCTGCCGCATACCCTCGCGAGGTAGCCAGAACAAGCTGCGGCGACAAGGCGCTTGGGCCGAATCATTATTCGCCCACATGTCTCCCCTGCCGCCGACTGATCGCAGGCAAGGCAAAAAACCAGAAATGAAAAAATGTTGCTGGCAAAAAAAACACATTGACAGCATGCATTAACTTTAATGCAAAAATTGACAATAAGTATGCCGGGGGGAAAAGCTAGGGAGGGAGGAAACGTAAAAGAAGTATCCATAGCGCGAGAACAGCCGTCTTACGTCGGCCGCACGGCCGACGCGCGCCTACCGCGAGGGCGTTCTCACCCCCCGACCTTCGACCTTCGGGACGGCCGGGTTCGCTACGCGCGAAGCCCGCTGCGGCCCGGCAGCCTGTCAGATGGCGTGCGCCATACCCTTTTCGCACTCGGCCTGGCAGCGCACGCAAAGAAGCGCCGTGGGCCTGGCCATCAGGCGAGCAAGGCCGATGTCTTCGCCGCACTCGTCGCACTGGCCGAAATCAAAGGAGTCGATGCGTGTCAGCGCCTCCTTGATTTCTCGAATCTGCCTCGCCTCGCGCTCGCGCAGGGCCACGTTCAGGGTCTGCTCCGAAAGACGCGAGGCGTACTCGTTCTCGTCGGCGCAGGTCTCGGCCGTGACCTCGCGCAGGGGCGAAACAGCGAGGAGTTCCTCGAGGCGTTCCAGGAGGTGGGCCTTGATGACTGACTTCTGGTCGTGTGTCATGGCTTTTCATCCTTTGGCCGCGCATGGCGCGACAAGCTTTTTCATGCTTTTCGCTTCTGCCCTGCGTGTGTTACGTTTTCAAGACCGGCAAAGGGATTTTTTTGCGACCCGTATTGGGCTCTCCCCTCTGGCGGACGTTCATGGTAAACAACTCCCACGGAGGACATCCATGCGCCAATCGACGTGCCTGCGGCGGCTTCTTGTCGCGGGCATCGCCCTCTTGTGGATTTTCGCTCTCTCTCCGGCCGTTCGCGCCGAAGAGAAGACGATTATTTTCGCCTTCGACCCCGCCTACCCGCCCTACACCTTCATGGACGGCGCACAGCCCTCGGGTTTCGCTCTGGATGTGCTCATCGACGCCCTGGCGGGCTCGAGCTTCCGCATCGTGTCTGTCCCCGCGCAGTGGGAATCGGTGCAGCGCATGGTGGCTCTGGGCGTGGCCGACATGACGGCGGGCATGGCCCGCACTCCCGAGCGAGAGGCCGTTTACGCCTTCAGCCGCCTGCCTTTCGCCGCCTTTCGGGTCGTGCTTCTGGCCGCGTCCGACATCGCGGACGATCCGCACGGGCCGTCGGGACTCCACGATCTGCAAGGGAAGGCCGTGGCCACGCAACGCGGTTCGCTCTACGAATCCATCCTGCGCGAGCGAGGCCACACGCCCATCGAGTTGTACGAAACGGAGGCGCTGGCGCTTGCGGCCATGCTGCGCGGCGAGGCGGACGCATTCTGCGGCACGGACTCCACAGCCTGGCTGAACCTCGCGCCGCAAGAGCGCGAGCGCGTCCGCCAGATCGGCGGCCCGCTGCACCAAGGGGCGCTGTACTTCGCCCTCGCTCCGGGCCGCGCAGAGCTTCTCCATGCCCTGGATCAGGGCATGGAGCGGGCCATGTCCGACGGTGCGTACGTGCGCATCTTCACGCAATGGTTCGGATCGCCGCCCGGAGAGGATCTGGCCCGCCTCCTGCCCGGCGCGGGCCACTAACGGCAGATGGGGCTTTTTGGACGGCCTGCTAGACCATTGAGCGGATATAATAACCCAGCGTAGGATAGGCGAAGGGCATGACGCGCAGTTCGCGCGCCGGGATGCCCTGCCGCACGGCCAGCGCCAGGATGTTGGCGATCTCGTCCGCGCCGTGCCCGGCCACATGCGCGCCCAGGATCAGCCCGCCGCCGGGCTCCGTGAGCACCTTGGCGGCGGCGTGCCCCTGGCCCAGCCGCTTCCACGAGAAGCTGGCCGCAAGGTCGGTCTCCTTCTTCTCGAAATCCACCCCGCGCGCGACAAGTTCCTCCTCAAGTGCGCCCACGGCGCAGATGGGCGGCAGGCAGAAGCAGACGCGTGGCACGCCGTGCGCGTCCATGGTCTTTTCGTCACCGTGCAAAATGTTGTGGGCCGCGATCCTGCCCTCCAAGTCCGCCGTGGGGGTCAGGGCGAAAGGCTGGGTCGTGCAGTCGCCCACGGCAAAGATGCGCGGATTGGAAACGGAACGCATGTGCGGCGTGACCCGCACGCCCTTCTCGTCCGCCTCGACTCCGGCTCTGTCGAGGCCAAGGCCCTGCACGGCCGCCACGCGGCCCGCGCCGTGCACGACCAGGTCGCAGCGAAGGACCTTCTCGTCGCTCGCGCCTGCGCGGACCACGAGTTCCCCGTTCTCGCGGCTCACGGAGCGAAGCGGCGCGTCGAGCACGACCTCGACGCCCGTTGCTCGCATCCCGGCCGCGGCGACCATCGCCATGTCGGGATCGAAACCGCGTAGCGGCCGCGCGCTTCTGTGCACGATGGCGGTCATGGCCCCGGCGGCCCGGGCCACGCTGGCGAACTCGAAGGAGATGTAGCCGCCGCCGATGAAGACGACGCGGCCGGGCATCTCGGCCAGGGCCAAAAAATCGTCGGACGCGGCGATCAACTCCTCGCCGGGCACGTCCAGGCGGCGCGGCCGCTGTCCCACGGCCACGACCGCGTGGCCAAAGCCGAGCGTTCGGCCTTCGCCCTCGCCGGAGACGATCGTCACGCTGTCTGGGTCGGCGAACACGGCGCGGCCCTGAATCGTCTCGATGTCCAGGGATGCGTAGGCCTTGCGGATGGACTCGGCCTTGCCCGCGACAAAGGTGTCGCGAAAGCGCGCCAGATCGGGAAAGGAGAGCTTTGGCGGCGCGAGCACGCCCTTGTCGCGAAGGCCCAAGGCCAGATGCGCGGCCTCGGCCGGGCCGAGCACGGCCTTCTTGGGGTTGCAGCCGCGCAGGGGGCAGGTGCCGCCGAAGCCGTAGTCCTCGATCAGGGCGACGGATTTCTTGGCCTTGGCCAGGGCGGCGGCCGCCGCACCTCCGCCGGGCCCCGCGCCCAGCACCACGATGTCGAAATGTTCGCGCGCGCCCTGCACCATGTCTCCTCCCTTATGTCATTGGGAGCCATCATACAGGATACGCCCGAAAACAAAACCCCGTTCAGACCGGAAAATGCAAACCGCGCGCGGCTCACGGGGCGATGACGCCTTGCGGCGTCTCTCGCCCTTGCTGCAGGAATGCCTCGGCGAGCAGCGCCAGCACGGCACGCTCACCCGCCTCGCCCAGATTAAGGGAGTAGTCGGTGACGAAGGTCTCGATGTGCGCGGCCACCACCTCGGGTGCCAGTTCCTGAGCGTGGCGGGCCACGAACGCGGCCGAATCCGCCGGATGCGCCCGCGCGTGCTCCAGGCTTCGCCGGATGCCCGCCTGCATGCGGCCGATGGTCTCGGCCCCGAGCGATCGTTTGGCCACGATCACGCCAAGCGGCAGCGGCACGCCAAAGGCCTGCTCCCACCACGCGCCCAGGTCCATGACCTTGTGCAGGCCGCGCTTGGCGTAGGTGAAGCGGCCCTCGTGGATGACCACGCCCGCCGGGACCTCGTTTGAGGCGACCGCGTCGAGCACCAGATCGTAGCGCATGGGCAGGCGGGGACCGAGAAAAAGGCCTGTCAGGGTCAAGAGCAGGTTGGCCGTGGTCATGAGTCCGGGCACCGCGATGGGCGCGCTGGAAAGCTCGCCCGGCAAGGCATGGCCGCCCGAGACGAGGACGGGGCCCACACCGTGGCCAAGCGCGGCTCCCGCGCGCAGGATGACGTATTCGTCGGCGCAGTCGGGATAGGCCGCGAGGCTGATCTTGACGACGTCGGCCTCGCCCTGGCGCGCCATGGCGTTCAGGCGGTCCACGTCGTGCAGTTCGGGCGAGAGCGGCGGGCATGCGTCGGCGTTCAGGCGACCGTGGATCAGGGCGTCGAAGATGAAGGTGTCGTTGGGACACGGCGAGATGGCGAGAGAGAGCGTGCGCATCGGTCCTCCAGGGGGTTCAGTAGCCCCATGGAGCTTCGTTGACAAGCCGCGCGGCCGGGTCTAGGTTCCCCCCACACTGCTCATCCGGACACGCCACGCATGGATATTTCCTGGTATCGCTCCCTCGGCTTGGCCGACGTCGCCGAAAAGGCGGCCTCGGGCGAGCGCCTGTCCATGGAGGACGGCGAGCGCCTTTTCGCCTGCCCCGACGTCACGGCCGTGGGCGCGCTGGCCCACATGGTCCGCGCGCGCCTGCACGGCGACAAGGCCTTTTACGTCCTGAACAGGCACATCAACTACACCAACATCTGCATCAACGGCTGCCTGTTCTGCGCCTACGCCCGCGAGCGCGGCCAGGAAGGGGCCTTTCGCCTCTCCCTGGACGACATCGTGCAAAAGGCCACGGAAGGTCCCGTACCCGACGAAATCCACATCGTGGGCGGCTGTCATCCGGACATCCCGCTCGCGTTTTTCGAAGAGGCGCTGACGGCCCTGAAAAAGGCCCTGCCGGACACGGAGCTCAAGTGCTTCACGGCCGTTGAGATCGCGCACTTCGCGCGGCTTGAGGGCATTTCTACCGTCGAGGTGCTGACCCGCCTCAAGCGCGCGGGGCTGGCCATGCTGCCCGGCGGCGGGGCCGAGATCTTCGCGCCCGAGGTGCGAAGCCGCATCTGCCCCAAGAAGAGCACGGCCGAGGAATGGCTGCGCATCGCGGGCGAGGCGCACGCGCTTAACATCCCCACCAACTGCACCATGCTCTACGGCCACGTCGAGAGCGTGCGCCACCGCCTGGAGCACCTGGACGCGCTGCGCCGCCAGCAGGATGAAAGCGGCGGCTTCGCCTGCTTCATCCCGCTCTCCTTCCAGGTGAAGAACAACCTGCTCGGCGTGCGCGAGGCCGTGACCGGCGTGGAGGATCTGAAAACCATCGCCGTGTCGCGGCTGATGCTCGACAACATCATGCACATCAAGGCCTACTGGATCATGCTCGGGGTCAAGCTGGCCCAGACCGCGCTGTGGTTCGGGGCTAACGACCTGGACGGCACCGTGGTGGAGGAGAAGATCGGCCACATGGCGGGCGCGGACTCCGCGGCCGCGCTCTCGCGCGCCGAGCTCGAAGCCATGATCCGGGGCGCGGGCTTCACGCCCGTGCGGCGCGGAGCGCGCTTCACCGTCAAGGAGGCCGCGCATGGCTAGCCTGCTGCACGTTGCCAGGGCCAAGGCCCGCGACCACGAGCGCCTGAACGCCGATGAGGCGCTGGCGCTGCTGCGCGAGGAGGACTTCCACGCCCTGGCGCGCCTGGCCCATCTGCGCCGCCTGCATCTGCATCCCGAGCCGGTCGTGACCTACGTGGTGGACCGCAACATCAACTACACCAACGTCTGCGTCTGCGGCTGCAAGTTCTGCGCGTATTTCGCCGCGCCGGACGCCACGGGCGGCTACGTCCTCTCCGAGGAGGAACTCGACCGCAAGATCGTCGAGACCAAGGCCGTGGGCGGCACGCAGATCCTCATGCAGGGCGGGCATCATCCCGATCTTCCGCTGTCCTTCTACGAGGACATGCTCGCGCGCATCGCCGCGCGCCACGACATCCACATCCACGCCTTCTCCCCGCCGGAAATCGTGCACTTCGCGGGGCTTTCGGGCCTGACCACGCGCGAGGTCGTCAGGCGGCTCAAGGCGGCGGGCCTGCACTCCATCCCCGGCGGCGGGGCCGAGATACTGGTGGACCGCGTGCGGCGCGAGATCGCGCCCAACAAGTGTCCGGCGGCCGACTGGCTGCGGGTCATGGAGGAAGCCCACGAGGAGGGGCTTCGCACCTCCGCGACCATGATGTTCGGGCACCTGGAGACCGAGGCCGAACGCATCGAGCACATGCTGCGCCTGCGCGAGGTGCAAGACCGCACCGGCGGCTTCACGGCCTTCATCCCCTGGACCTTCCAGCCGGAGAACACGGCCCTTTCGCGCTGCCGTCCGCTGACCGCGCCCGAGTATCTGCGCACCCTGGCCGTGGCCCGGCTGGTGCTGGACAACGTCGCCAACCTCCAGGTCTCCTGGGTGACCATGGGGGCCAAGGTGGCGCAGCTCGCGCTCTTCTTCGGGGCCAACGACTTCGGTTCGACCATGCTGGAAGAGAACGTGGTCGCGGCCGCCGGGGTGCGTTTCCGCCTCTCCGAGGAGGAGATCAGGCGCGTGGTGCGCGCGGCCGGGTTCACCCCCCGCCGCCGCCTGATGGACTACACGCCCGCGCCCGAGGATTTCGACGACGACGCGCGCGAGGCGGGCCGGGCGCAATGAGCCAGACCGCGCCCATCCGCGTGGGCAGGATCGGCTACCTGAACGTCCTGCCCATCTATCATCCCATCGAGGCTGGAGAGGTCGCCGGGCCGCTGTCCGTGGTCTCCGGGCCTCCAGCGGAACTGAACCGCTTGGCGCGCGCCGGGGAACTGGACGTCACGGCCTGCTCGTCCATCGAATACGCCATGGCCGCCAAGGACTACCTGCTGCTGCCCAGGCTCGCCATCGGTAGCCGGGGGCATGTGAAGAGCGTGCTCCTGCTCTCGCGCCACCCCGTGGCCCGGCTCGACGGCAAGGCCGTGCGCGTGAGCTTTCAGACCCACACCTCCGTGGCCCTGCTCAGGCTCTTTTTGGAGCGCCGCGTGGGCATCGCGCCGCGCTACGAGTCAGGCGACGTGACCCGCGCCCTGCAAGGCGGCGAGCGGCCCGACGCCTTTTTGGCCATCGGCGACGAGGCGCTTCGGCTCGCGGACCATCCCGACTACCCCCACCGCTGGGATCTTGGCAGCGTCTGGCTGGACTGGACCGGGTTGCCCTTCATCTTCGGCGTGTGGATCGCGCGGCGGCAGGCGGCCGTGGCCGCGCCGCAGGCCGTGGCCGAGGCGGCGCGCGCGCTCGTCGCGGCCAAGGACTGGAGCGCGGGACGGCCCGAGGTCGTGGCCCGGCTCGCGGCCGGGCAGGGGGGCTTTTCCGAGCAGGCCATGCGCGCCTATTTCGAGGGCCTGGTCTTCGACTTCGGCCCGCGCGAGCAGGAGGGGCTGGCCGTGTTCTTCGCCATGCTGGCCGAGGCGGGCCACATCGAGACCGCCCCGCGCCTGGAATTCCTGGACATCTGACGGGTCGCCCCCTGCCCTGCCGCTTCTCAGCGGCGGCGATACTGCTCGGCGAACAATTCCCGCAAATAATCCACCGTGGCCATGGCCCCGTTGCCAAGCGCCCCTGCCTCGGCGCGCTCGCGGCGCAGGGAGATCGGGGGCGGCATCAGCATGCCCGCGTAGCCCGGAGGCACGTTCTGCGCGGGCAATGGCGCGCGGCCTTGTCCCTTGGCGGCGGGCGGCTCCTCGTCCGCCCACCAGGGAAGTTTTGCGGCATCCCCCTGGCCCGGCGCGGGTCGCGGCGCGCGCGGCCCGGATCGCTGTCCGTCCTCGCCCGGCCTGTACGGAAACGGCCAGGACTCCTGCTTGTCCTCGTCCGGCCGGTACTCCAGCGTGCGCGCCCTGGGCTGCTGCGCGGTCATGTCCGGCCGGTTCGGCAAGCCTGGCTCGCCGGACACGCCTGGCAACTTTTGCACCGGGGATTCACGACCCGGACGTGCGGCGCTGCCCGGCCCCGGAGCCTGGCCCTCGGGCGCATGGTCTCTCCAGAACTTTTCATTAACATTCGATTCAACAGAACCTTTGCGCCAAAAAAAATCGCCCTGCCGCGTCCGGCCCGCGGCAGTGCGCTCACCCGGCCATTGCGCGCGGTTCCGACCGGAAAGGGAGAGGCGCTCACTCGACCCGGCTTCCTGTCCCGCGCCGTCCGGCATCTGCCGCCCCTGGCCGTGGCCATGCTCAAGGGCCGCGCCGCTGTCTGACTCGTCCTCGCCCCTGCCCGGCCGCCGTGCTGCGCCCGGACGCGTCGCAGCGGGAGTCTCGGCCGCGCCGGGGCCGCTGTCCGCGCCCTTTGCCGCAGCCTCGGCAGCGCGCCGCACGATCTCGGGATCGCCGAGAAGCTGCCAGGCCCATCCCCGGTGGTGGGCGCCCGGAATGCTGTTCCCGAACTCGTCCGTGGATATGCGCGGCTCCATGGTCTGCCGTTGCATCGCCTGTGTGAAACGGTTCAGGGCCTCGGGGGTCGAAAGGTCGATCATGGCTCCCTGGCCGGTCTGCGCGACCTCGGCGTTGTGGCGCTCGGCAGCCTCTTTGGTGGCCTGCAGGTTCGTGCGCAGATCGGCAATGCCGTGCGACGAGCCGGGCACGGCGATGCGCTTGCCGACGTGCGGGCCGAATCCGGAAACCGGCGACGGCCCCTCGGCCGCATGCACGTTGATGATCTTGTCCTTCACGGACGGATCGACCTTGCCGACGTGCGCGGCCGCGCCGGGGGAGTTGAAGGTCACGGCGGCGTTCACGGACTCGGGGTTCGTGGCGGCCACGTATTCCGCGATGAAGCCGCCCAGGGAGTGGCCGGCCAGGTCCAGGCGGTCCTCGGCGGAAATGAGTCCTTCCTCGCGGTAGCGCTCCAACAGCCGCGACGCGGCCTTGGCCTGCTCCGGAGTGCGGCCGGTGAGGATGGCGGCGTTGGCCGACATGTCGCCCATGTCGGTATTTCCGTCGGGCTTTCCGCCGACCTTGCCGCCGATCTCCGTGCCCCGAAAGGCCACAACCTTGCGCGACGGATCGGACTTGTCCTGCAACAACACCGCACCAAGCCCCGTGGCCCCGTCCTCCTCCACCGCAAGGATGTTGTAGTCTTGGGTTATTTCCGAGAAAAGCTGAGAATCACGCTCTTTTCGCGGTTCATCTACACTGTACTCTTTCCCATTGATATCGAGGTAGATTCTCTCGTCATCATCAGAAAGATAAGCATAGGCGAAATTGCTGATCAACGAGAAATCTCCGCACCTTTCCATAAAGTCCATCTATTCTCCTCCTCTTTTTTGGATGATATTGCTATACGTTACATGATCATCACGCTCTAAGCACGCCAGAAGAGCCCCCCCGCCGCCAGCCACCCAGGTAAAAAACGGGACAAGATACATTGGGAAATATTCCCTCAAGAATACATTCGTTCTCTTCCCTATAACACGGTCACATCTTATATCGCGATACTCATCCATTGCTATGAACAATAATCCTACTGATGCGGTCGACCTACTACTTCTGTATGGGCATGTTGAATATACATCTTCTGTATTGTAGACTAGCTCAAATCGACTACAATCATAGCCCACCAGTTCCCCGCAATCGCCATAATACTTTTCTTTCGCCAAGAGCATGCAGGCGGGCTTGTACAACACCGCACCGAGAACGACATCCCACGTCGGAAGAAGAATCATGATCGCCAGGGCCAGGCGGCGTGGCCATTTCTTCTGCGTGCGCAGGCAGACGGACTTGTAGATCAGAACCGTGAAAACGGCCCAGATCAGAAGCCCCGACAGATACCAGATCACCAATTCGAGCATCGCTCTCCCTCCTTGCGTTCCAACACGGCACGCATCGCAAATCATCGGCTGCAACCGGCCACGGACATGGCCCCACACGCCTTGCCCAGTGCCTTGCCGTCCGGTCTCGGCGACCCAGCCTTACCGTCCAGCCTTGCCGTCCGGCCTCAACGTCCCAGCGCCCCCGCGTCCCAGCGGCTCGGCGGCTCGGCGGCTCGGCGGCTCGGCGGCTCGGCGGCTCGGCGGCTCGGCGGCTCGGCGGCTCGGCGGCTCGGCGGCTCGGCGGCTCGGCCTCGCGCCCAGGTGCTCTCCACGCGATGCGCGCGGCAAGCTACTTTCTGAATATTGGATTTAAGCGAACTTTGCAAGCAAAAAAATTTACTCACCGCTATTCGCCGCCTGAACAATCACGCGGCCGCGCCGGGGGAGTTGAAGGTCACGGCGGCGTTCACGGACTCGGGGTTCGTGGCGGCCACGTATTCCGCGATGAAGCCGCCCAGGGAGTGGCCGGTCAGATCCAGGCGGTCCTCGGCGGAGATGAGCCCTTCCTCGCGGTAGCGCTCCAACAGCCGCGACGCGGCCTTGGCCTGCTCCGGAGTGCGGCCGGTGAGGATGGCGGCGTTGGCCGACATGTCGCCCATGTCGGTATTTCCGTCGGGCTTTCCGCCGACCTTGCCGCCGATCTCCGTGCCCCGAAAGGCCAGAACCTTGCGCGACGGATCGGACTTGTCCTGCAACAACACCGCAGCAAGCCCCGTGGCCCCGTCCTCCTCCACAGCAAGGATGTTGTAGTCTTTGGTTATTTCCGAGAAAAGCTGAGAATCATATGCTTCTCTCGGCTCATTCTCGCCATACACAGACCTATTGGGATCAAGACCAAAACTTCCACTACCGTCATCAAGATAAACATATGCGAAATGACTAAGTACCGAATACCTTTCAGCGTCAGTCAGGAACTTCATTTAGTTCTCCCCTCTGTTTAAAATAATCCCTCTGAATTTTTTGTAATGATTGCCGTCATAACACTCCACAAAAGCTCCACCGCTACCAGCGATCCAAGTAAAGAAAGGAAATAAATACATTGGAAAATACTCTCTCAAAAAAACATTATCCCTCCTTCCGATACGTTTCCCACATCTCACATCATAATAGTCTGACATAACAACTGACATCAAGCCAACCACATACCTCTTTCTATCCACTCTGTATGGACATACTTCGTATACATCATCTGGATTATATCCAAGACTAAAGCGGCTACAATCGTAGCCCACCAGTTCCCCGCAATCGCCATAATATTCTTGCTTTGCCAAAAGCATGCAGGCGGGCTTGAACAACACCGCGCCGAGAACAAAGTCCCACGTCGGCAGAAGAATCATGATCGCCAAGGCCAGGCGGCGCGGCCATTTCTTCTGCGTGCGCAGGCAGACGGACTTGTAGATCAGAACCGTGAAAACGGCCCAGATCAAAAGCCCTGCCAGATACCAGATCACCAATTCGAGCATCGCTCTCCCCTCCTTGCGTTCCAACGCGGCACGCATCGCAAATCATCGCCTGCAACCGACCGCGAACATGGCTCCACGCGATGCGCGCGGCAATCTGCCCCAGCCGGTTCGGCCATCCCCAGTCCGCCCGCCGTGCCGCTTCGTGCGCGCCTTGGCGAGCCGCGCGAACGCCAGCAGGATATTGGGCCGCTCCAGCCGTGGCAAGCGAAATGCGTCGATTCGCTATCGGCCATACGATCGAACATTCGATGCCCTTCCATGTCCTTCTCCACACGCGCCGGATGCTCGAATAAAAAACGCTACCCCCTCCACAAAGACTCTCCGCCTCCGCGCGCGCCTGAAAGCGCGCATCTACCGTGCTGGTAACGGCCAACTGGCGCTTCCGCCTCTCCGCGCGTCTGAAGACGCGGCCGGGCGCAACGAGAGTCGGAAAAGCCGGGGAGCTGTGTATGGCGAGGGGTTCAATTGCGGAGCCCGCGAGGGTCCAGCAGGTCCGAAGAAGCGAGCGGCCTGCCAGGAGCGCCTCCCGGCAAGCCGTATGCAAAAAAGCGGCGCGCGGGCGAACCCGAAGCCTCAGCCGCGCGCGATGAATCCGGGGTTGACCAGGGTTTGGCGGTTGTAAACCAGGGGCTGGCCGTCCAGGGTGGTCATGGAGCCGCCCGCGCCCTCCACGATGGCCTGCCCGGCCGCGGTGTCCCACTCGCGGGTGGGGGTCATGCGCGGATAGATGTCCGCCTTGCCCTCGGCCAGCAGGCAGAATTTCCAGGCGCTGCCCGCCACGATGCGCTGCTCCACGGGCAGGTCTTCGAGAAAGACTTCGAGTTCCGGGCAGGGATGCGAACGGCTGATGAGCACGCGCAGGCCCTCGCCCTCGGCCGCCTTGTGGGTGTGGATGCGTTGCGGTGCGAATTCGCGGAATTGCTTGAAAGATCCGAAATCCTTGCCGCCCCAGTAGAGCATTTCCATGGCGGGCGCGTAGATCACGCCGAAGGCGGGAAAGTTGCGCGCCACAAGCGCGATGTTGACCGTGAACTCGCCGTTGCGCTTGACGAACTCCTTGGTGCCGTCCAGCGGATCGACGCTGAAATAGCGCGGCCAGGACTGGCGCTCGGGATAGGGGATGTGCGGTCCCTCCTCGGAGACCACTGGCACATCCGGATAGTTGTCGCGCAGATAATCCAGGATCAGGCGGTTGGATACCCTGTCCGCCTGGGTGAGGGGCGACTCGTCGTCCTTGTAGTCCACGGTGAAATCCGTGGCGTATATCTTCATGATCTCGTGGCCTGCCAGCTTGGCCAGGTCCGTCAATTCGCCCACCAGCGTGTCGTATGCCATCTGCCGCGTCCTGTCCGTGGGTTCTGGGGCGCTTTCGCCTCGCAGCGGCGGTCGGCCGCGCGGTCATCATCTAACAGAACTTTGTGCCGCCCTTCAAGAGACACCGCTCCCCGGAAGGGGTATCCGTGATCTTTTTCTCAATCCTGCGCGCAAGGTTTCCTACCGCGCGAGGCGCGATCCCTTCCTCGGACGCTCAAAACGGCCCTCCCGCGCTCGCGTCAGCGTCCAAAACGAAGGTCCACTTCTCCGTCGGCGGCGGAAAGGCGCGTGGCCAATTCACGCGGGGGTATGGGCGCGCCATCGGCGGCGAGCGTGAGCCCGTGCCGCTCGAACTCCCCGGCCCGCTCCACGAGCCAGACCGCGAGGGCGCGCGCGGCCACGCCCGCCCCCTTGTGCAGCAGCGCCTCGGAAAGCTCGCGCGCCGGAAAATTGAAGAGCTTCAGGGTCGCCTCGCCCGGCTCCACCTCAGCTTCGCCCGCCGCAGCCGCCTGGCCCTGGCTGATGTCGTGGCGAAAACACGCCAGGGGACTGCCCCGGTTGAGGCTCACGCCCACCAGGCCCGGCGCGGCCGCGCCCAGGGCCACCGTGGCTCCGGGGGAGACCATGGCCGTGACGAAGTCGTCCACCGGGCGGCCGTCCAGAAAAGCCGACCCGATGTTCTTCTCCACATACTCAGGCGCAACACCCAGGTCCTCTGTCAGCCAGCAGGCCAGACTGCGCCGCCCCGCAATGCGAAGCCGCACTCCGGCCGTGAAAAGCGACGCGAAGAACCCTGCCGGAACCTTTCCCGCGATCTCGATCCGTATCGTCATCTGCATTCCCCGTGCTCGTATCGACGCTTACTATGCCCCATCTGGCATAGGTATTCATTTTTCGAGCGGCTGGTATAGGTAGGATCAGTAGCCAAGTACCCTGCCCGAGGCAACACCGCAACAAGGAGCAGATCAGATGATACTTCGCATCAACACCCGCACCCGCACCCACGCCTTCGAGAAGCCGGGGGCCTACGCGGGCCTTGGCGGCCGCGCACTGACCTCGCGGGTCATCCGGTCCGAGGTTCCGGCCGACTGTCACCCCCTTTCCGGCGAGAACAAGCTGGTCATCGCGCCCGGCACGCTCACGGGCACCACGGCGGCCACCTCGGGCCGCATCTCCGTGGGGGCCAAGTCGCCGCTCACCGGCGGCATCAAGGAATCCAACTCCGGCGGCATCGTCTCGCAAAAGCTCGCCAAGCTCGGCATCCAGGGCATCATCCTGGAGGACAAGCCCGAACAGGACGCGCCCTTCATGGTCATCCGCGTCTCCAAGGACGGCGTGACCATCGAGGACGCCCCGGCCACCGGCAGCATGGGCATCTACGACTACGCCAAGATCCTGGACGAGAAGTACGGCAAGGCCGCCTGCGCCGTGATCGGAGCGGCGGGCGAGATGTGCCTCAAGGCCTCCACCATCCAGTTCACGGACATGGCGGGCCGCCCGGCGCGTTCGGCCGGACGCGGCGGCATGGGCGCGGTCATGGGCTCCAAGCGCGTCAAGGCCATCATCGTGGACGACGCGGGCGCGCCCGGCGTGACCTACGCCGACAAGGACGCCTTCATGAAGGCGGGCAAGCGCTGGGCCGAGATCCTGCGCACCCACCCCATCACCAGCCAGGGCCTGCCCGGCTTCGGCACGGCCATCCTCATCAACATCATCAACGAGGCGGGCGCCCTGCCCACCAAGAACTTCCGCACCGGCCGCTTCGACCGCGCCTCGCAGGTCTCCGGCGAAAAAATGGTCGAACTCATCGAGAAGCGCGGCGGCAAGGCCAAGGAAGGCTGCCACGTAGGCTGCGCCATCCAGTGTTCGCAGATGTTCGTGGACGAAAAGGGCGAGTACGTGACCTCGGGCTTCGAATACGAAACCCTGTGGGCCATGGGACCGAACCTGCTCATCGACGACATGGACACCCTGGCCCTGCTCGACCGCCACTGCGACGAGTACGGCGTGGACACCATCGAGATGGGCAACGCCCTGGCCATGTACATGGAGGCCGGGGTCATCCCCTGGGGCGACGGCAAGGCCGCCCTGGAGATGCTGAAGAAGATCGGCGCGCGCGACCCCTTGGGCCGCATCCTGGGCAACGGCGCGACCTACGTGGCCGACGCCTTCGGCGTGGACCGCATCCCCGTGGTCAAGAACCAGTCCCTGCCCGCCTACGATCCCCGCGCGGTCAAGGGCGTGGGCGTGACCTACGCCACTTCGCCCCAGGGCGGCGACCACACCGCGGGCTACGCCGTGTGCCAGAACGTGCTCTCCTGCGGCGGCACCGTGGCCCCGCACTCCAAGGAAGGCCAGGCCGAGCTCTCCAAGAACCTGCAGATCGCCACGGCCGCCATCGACTCCACGGGCTTTTGCCTCTTCGTGGCCTTCGCCGTGCTCGACACGGCCGACGCCCTGCAGACCATCTGCGACCTTATCTCTGCCAAGTACGGCCAGACAGTGACCCCCAACGACGTGGTCGCCCTGGGCACGCAGATCTTGACCGACGAGCAGGAGTTCAACAAGGCCGCGGGCTTCACCAAGGTGCACGACCAGCTTCCGCGCTGGTTCCGCCAGAAGCTGCCGCCGCATGACGTGACCTGGGACTTCAGCGCCGAAGAGCTTCAGGCCGCCAAGGTCTAGCGCTCCGGCCACGCGGCGCACACGGGAAGGGACGAGGGAAACTCCGCGACGGGGTTCTCCCTCATCCCTTCCCCGCTTTTCATTTTCCGCACTGAGCGCGCCCGCTCCCGCAGGATCGGCGCAGCCAGCGCACGCACGCGCGCCCCCTGCGGCCTTTCAGCGCTCAATTTTGTACAATACGCATGTTGCCTCTTCCGTTAGGAGTGTGGATCGAGGTATTCCGAACGCCATGCGTCCGCAGAACGACATCCGATTCCACCGGGATCCGTGCCTGGACGGGCTGGAAGTCTCCATCGTCCGCGAAAGTCCCCACGCCTTCCCCAACCACACGCACGACTATTTCACCATCGTAGCCATGGAAAAAGGCGGCTGCTTCGGCCAGGGCCCCCGGCGCAGCGACGCCTTTGTCCAGCCGGGCCAACTGGCGCTGATCAACCCGGGCCAGGTGCACAGCGGCGTTCCCGCGCAGGGAGTCCGACCCTCATACCGCAACTTCTACGCCAGCGCGGACTGGATGCGGACCGTCGCGGCCGAGACCTGCGGCCGCGACGTCGGCGTTCCCGAATTCACGCGCTTTGTCGTCGCCTCGCCCGAAGCCACGCGGGGCCTGATGGCCCTTTCGCATCTTCTGGAGCGTGATGGCGACCGGCTGGAAAAGGAATCGTGCCTGATCGAGGCTTTCACCCTGCTGCTGGCCCGCCACGGCAAGGCCCCCGCGCGGCTCGCCCGGCCTGGGCGCGAGCACGCGGCCATGCGGATCGTGCAGGAGTACCTGGCCGCGCGCCTAGACGAGAAGGTATCCCTCGAGGAACTAGCCGATCTGGTCGGGCTCTCACGCTATCATCTCCTGCGGGTCTTCAAACGCAGCACGGGCATGACCCCGCACGCCTTCCACACCCAACTGCGCATCGACCACGCCCGTGGTCTGGTTCGGGAAGGCCTGCCGTTCGCCGAAGTCGCGGCCGCCACGGGCTTCGTGGACCAGAGCCATTTCACCACCACCTTCAGGCAGTACGTGGGCGCAACCCCGGGCCAGTACGCGGCAAGAAAATTCTGAAGCCGCAATTTCCTGCAAAACAATCCTGCAAGACGTCCGCATCCGGCAGCGTTATTGCCTGCCGACACTCGCCACGGAGGCACCCATGCCGTCAACATCCACAGTCCATCCCGCGCCCCCCGCGCCCTCAGGGCAGGCCCTCATGCCCCTGCTCGCGGCGCTTGCGGCCGCACTGCTCTGGGGCGGCTCGTTTTCCGCCGCCAAGATCGCGCTCGCGACCTTTTCCCCCATGTCGCTCATGTGGCTGCGCATGACCCTGGCCACGCTCCTGCTTCTGCCGCTCGCACACCGCGTGCTGCCGCGAAACGTGCGGCGCAAGGACTTAAAACTCCTGGCCGCGACCTGCCTGCTCATGCCCTGCGGCTATTTCCTGTTCGAGGCCAACGCCCTGCGCCTGACCACGTCGGCCCAGGCCGGGGTCATCTCCTCCTTCGTGCCGTTGCTCGTGGCCCTTGGCGCGGCCATGTTCCTTGGCGAGGCCCTGACCCGCCGCGTCGTGGCGGGGCTCGCCCTGTCCATGGCAGGGGTGGCCTGGCTTTCCCTGGCCGGCACGGCCGGGGGCTCGGGCTCGGCCCCGGACCCGCTCCTTGGCAACGCGCTCGAATTTCTGGCCATGGTCTGCGCTGCGGGCTCCATGCTGCTCGTCAAACGCCTCTCCGGCCGCTACGGGCCGTGGTCCCTGACAGCCATGCAGACCATGGTCGGAGCGGTCTTCTTCCTTCCCGGCGCAACCAGCGTCGACACCGCGCCGTGGGACTGGCCGCCCGAGGCGGCCCTTGCCGTGCTCTTTCTGGGGGGTCTGGTCACGCTCGGCGCTTTCGGGCTCTACAACTGGGCACTGAGCCGCCTGGCCGCAGCCCGCGTCTCGGCCTTCATAAACCTCGTTCCGCTCGTGGCCGTGGTCTTCGGCTGGCTCTTCCTGGAGGAGACCCTGACGCCGTTCCAATGTCTGGCCGCAGTCATGATCCTTTCGGGGGTGGCCTTGAGCCAGGGGCGCTGGGGCATGATCCGCCTTCGCCGCTACGCGCCCGAGCACGGGTGAATAGGTCCAGTCTGCAGCCCTGCGGGAAACCGGATCAGAATTTGGCCAGATCGGCCTTGATGGCCAGGAGCTCGGCCTCGATGTCGCGCAGGAGCACGGTGCGCACTTCGCCGTCCAGGGCCTTGCGCGCGCCCTCGATGGTCAGCCCCTCGTCCCACAGCAGGTGCTTGATGCGCCGGACCACGGCGATGGTCTCCTCGGTGTACATGCGCTGGCCCGAGTCCGTGCGCACGGGCTGGATTTGCGGGAATTCGGATTCCCAGAAGCGCAGCACGTAGGGCTTGAGATCGAGCAGCTTGGCCGCCTGCCCGATTTTGTAGGTCTTTTGGCTCGTTCGGGCTTCCATGCCCGGAATGTATAGCTGGCCGGGCGGGGTTTTCACAAGGCCGCGCTTGCTCATGCCCGGCCTCCGGCTTCGCGGAAGGAAAAAATCAGAGGCCAGAGGATGCCGTGCGCATTCCCGTCCGGCCCCGCGCGCGGGGCCGGTTTGAGCGGGCAAGCGGCCCCCTTCGTACGCGCGACGGCGGAAAGGAGCACGGCGGCGGACCTCCGGTTACTGCTGCCGCAGCGGCAGGCTGGCGAGCACCTTCTGGACGATGCCCTGATGGGCCTTGTCCACGTCCTTGTCCGTAAGCGTTCGATCGAGGCTTCTGTAGGTCAGCCGGAAGGTCAGGTTGCGCTCGGACGCGCCCTTGGGCTGGTAGCTGTCCACCAGCCGCACGCCTTCGAGCAGCTTTGCCCCCGCGCCCTGCATGGCCTGGACCACCTGTCCCACCTGCACCGACGACGGCGTGACCAGCGTGAGGTCGCGCCAGGAAGCCGGATAGCGCGGCAGCTCGCAGAAGGAGACGTCGCGCACCGACCAGGCGGCGCGAAGCGCGGGCACGGAAAGCTCGGCCATCCAGACCTTGGAGCGCGCCTTGGCGCGGGTAGCGATTGCAGGCTTGAGCAAGCCCATCACGCCGAGTTCCCGGTCATCGGCGGACACGGCGACACACGGTTCGAGCCAGGCATGGCCGTCGATCCGGGCAAAAGAAAGTCCCCTCACGCCCAGTGCCCGCGCCAGATCCTCCACCAGCCCCTTGAGGTCGGCGTAGTCGGCTTCCTCGGCCGTGGGCCAGGGATGCCCGGACGGAAAGCGCGCGCCGTGCAGCAGCAGCGCCAGGCGCGGTTCCTCGCGCGTCTTGGTGTCCGAGGTTTCGTCGTACGTGAAGACCTTGGCGTACTCGAAAAGACGCAGATCGGGGTTGCCCTGGGCCACGTTGTGCGCCAGCGAGCGGACCAGGCCCGAGGCCACGGCCGTGCGCAGCACCGCCTGGTCCTCGGAGAGCGGATTGGCCACCCGCACCCGGCCCTCCTCGGGCAGGTTCAGGGCGTTCAGGTCGGCCTCGCCCACGAAGCTGTAGTTGACGCACTCCGAAAGCCCGGCCCCGCGCGCCCAATGCTTGAGGCGCATCATGAAGTCGAAGTCGCCGCCGCCCACGGGCGCGCCCGAGCCGCCCACCACGGCGGGCATGGTCTCGGGGATGCGGTCGATGCCGTGCACGCGCGCGATCTCCTCCACGAGGTCGATCTCGCGTTCCAGGTCGCGGCGATACGACGGCGCGCTCACGCGCCACTCCTCGCCGTCCTGGCCCTCGATACCGCAGCCAAGACCCGTGAGCGTCGTGGCGCAAAAGTCGGTCGAAAAGTCGATGCCCACCACCTGCCTGGCCCGCGCGGGACGAAAACGCAGCACGGGCCGCGCAAAGGGCGCGGGCTCGTGCTGGGCCACGCCCGAAAGCAGTCTGCCGCCCGAAAGCTCGGCGATGAGCGCAGCCGCACGGTCCAAGGCCAGACGCGAGCCCGGCTGATCCACGCCGCGCTCGAAACGGTGCGAGGCCTCGGAGTGAAGCGCGAGCCGTCTCGCCGTGCGGCGGATGGTCCCGGGCCTGAACACTGCGCATTCGAGCAGCATGTGGCGCGAGCCCTGCCCGATCTCGGAGTTGGCTCCGCCCATCACGCCCGCCAGGGCCACAGGTTTGGCGCCGTCCCAGATCAGGAGGTCGGAGGAGAGAAGACTGCGCTCCTGGCCGTCCAGAGTCACGAAGGCCATGCCCTCCTCGGCCAGATCCACGCGGATCACCCCGCCTTCGAGAAGCTCCAGGTCGAAAGCGTGCAGCGGCTGGCCCGTCTCCAGCATCACGTAGTTGGTCACGTCCACCACGTTGCTGATGGGCCGCTGTCCCATGGCGATGAGGCGGTAGCGAAGCCATGCGGGCGACGGCTTGATAGCGATGTCCTTGACGATGCGCGCCTGATACAGAGGGCACTGCTCGCCGTCCGCGACCTCAATGCGCACGAGATCCTGGGCGCGCTCCGAATCGTCCTCGACAAGGCGCGGCGCGGTGCGGGCGAAGGGCAGGCCGAAGGCCAGGGCCACCTCGCGGGCGAGCCCGGCGATCGAGAGGCAGTCCGCGCGGTTGGGCGTCAGGTCGATTTCAAGCACGGCGCGGTCGAGTTCCAGCGCCTCGACCAGGGACACTCCCACGGGCGCGGCGTCCGGCAGCACCAGGATGCCCTCGTGCCCCTCGCCGAGCCCCATCTCGCGCTCGGAGCAGATCATGCCGTGCGAGGCCTGGCCGCGAATCTTGGCCTTTTTGATGGTCAGGCCGTCGGGCAGCGTCGCGCCCACGCGGGCCACGGCCACCTTCTGGCCCTTGGCCACGTTGGGCGCGCCGCAGACGATGTCCAGAACCTCGTCGCCCACGTCCACGCGGGTCACGGATAGCTTGTCCGCGTCGGGATGGCGGCCGCACTCCACCACATGGCCGACCACGACGCGCTCCAGCGCCTCGAAGGGCCTGTGGATCGCGTCCACCTCCAGGCCGAGCATGGTCAGTCTGTCGGCCAGGTCCTGCACCTCGCCCTCGAAGGGCACGAACTCACGAAGCCAGTTCAGGGAAAGCAGCATGGGGAAAGCCTCCGGCAGCCGGGGAGAGGGGGAAACCCCCTTTTCCAAAAGGGGGTTTCCCCCTCTC